>CALEEC010000443.1 GCA_937949245.1 uncultured Gemmataceae bacterium
CAGGAAGAATTTGTCGCCTTCCCATAGCGGTAGTCGCGGTAAGGCAATCAGATCCACCCATTCGAGTTCGCCTTCGTCATTCTCTCCTTTTAACGGCCCATGCCAACGATCAACGCGGAAGATGAAACCGAACCAGTCTTCCCCCTTTTTGCCGAAGCCCGGCCAACTGATGGTGCCGCGTAAGACCACCTCGTCGCATTCGATGCCGGCCTCTTCGCGGATCTCGCGGCGCAGACCGGTGACAATATCTTCGTTGCTTTCGAGTTTCCCGCCTAGGCCGTTGTATTTTCCGAAGTGCAGATCATCTTTGCGTTTATTGCGATGCACCAACAGCACCTGTCGGCCACTGGGCGACATGACGTATCCGAGGGTGGCCAAGATGGGGGAATACGGCATTTTACGGTTCCTTCATATCGTCGAGGCGAACAGGTTCTTTCCATAAGGCCAAGATGCGTTCGACGGCCACGATGTCTTGTTCGGAAACCCCTTCGCGTCGGCGATAGCGTTTTTGCAAACAATCCAGCACATGTTCCCACATGGCCCGTGTCGGACTAAGTCCCCGGGTCCAATCGCCGCGACGCTGATACTTGTAGCGGAAGTGCCATTGTCCACCGAACTTCTCCGCGGCCAAGAAACGGCGTTGTCCGGTCTGGGGGCAAATGTCGGTCCATTTGATTTCGATGCCCATGAGCTGGCTATCCTCATGCTGGCGTGCCGGTGCGTCCGACCGCGAATGCATCATCTATCCGACCGCGAATGGGTCATTCCGCGGTCGGGCTAGCTTGCCGAGTTTCTCGAAGTATTGCGGGGGGATCGCTCTCCCGCGATGCCCGTGGCTTTCTCCGTTGCTATTATTTGCAGACTCTGTCGAAACCTCAACCGCAGAACCGCTCAGGTAGCAAGCGTCTTGAATCTCAAGCAGTGCCCGGGGAACAGGCTTTGCGAACTCCCCCTTGGAGCGTACAACCACTTTCAACCACTCTGGATAATCGCGGCGCGGGGGGGGGCCTTGCTTACGCCGGCCGATGCATTTTCGACGAAGACATAGCATGAAACGGGCTTTGGTCACCGGTGGTAGTGGATTTCTCGGCCAAGCGATTGTCTGGCGTTTGCTGCAACGCGGCGTCGTGGTGCATTCGTTGGCACGGTCGTACTCGAAAACCTTGGCCGAGTGGGGCGTTCACCAGTTCCAGGGCGACATCAGCGATCCGGTCATCGTGCAGCGGGCCGCCGAGCAGTGCGACACGGTCTTTCACGTCGCGGCTAAAGCCGGCATCTGGGGACCGCGTGCTGAGTACGACCGCATCAACGTCGTCGGCACCGAAAATGTTCTGGAAGCCTGCGAGAACCTTGGCATTCGCCGTCTAATTTACACTTCGTCGCCCAGCGTAACTTTTGCCGGCCACGACCAAAACGGCGTCGATGAATCGGAACCGTACCCACGGCGTTATCTGGCACATTATCCGCGGACCAAAGCGGAAGCCGAACAACTGGTTCGGCTGGCCAATAGCAAGATGCTAGCTACGGTGGCGTTGCGGCCGCATTTGATCTGGGGACCGGGAGACAATCACTTGGTGCCACGGTTATTGGCCCGGGCACGCGAAGGAAAACTACGACGCATCGGCCAACGGCCGAATTTGGTCGATACTATCTACATTGACAACGCGGCTGACGCTCACCTGAACGCGGCGGATCGGCTCGAACCGGGCAGCCCGATTGCCGGCAAGGTCTACTTTGTGTCGCAGGGCGAACCAGAACCGTTGTGGGACTTCATCAATCGTCTGCTGGCCGTGGCCGATCTTCCTCCCGTGACACGCACCGTTTCCGCGAAGGTCGCTTATACCGTGGGTGCGTGGCTCGAAATGTGGTATGGCCTGTGTGGCCGGCGGGACGAACCCCCGATGACGCGGTTTGTGGCGTTGCAACTATCGACGGCGCATTGGTTTGACCTCAGTGCGGCACGCCGCGATCTGGGGTACGTCCCAAGGGTTTCTACCGCGCAAGGTCTGCAACGGTTACGCGACTGGCTCCAACAACAGCAGTCCCGCACGGCGAGTTGAATCGTGGCTGGGATTTTCGGATACTGCCTCAAGCAGTCTGTCGCGTCGGGGTGCGGCGAGGCGAGGGCGGATTCTCTTATCCTGGTTTACCTGAAGTGAGTCGATCATGCGGATTGGTGTTCCCAAAGAGATCAAGACCGACGAATATCGCGTGGCCATGATTCCCGTAGGTGTCGAGGAGTTGACGCGCGCAGGGCATCAGGTGTTGGTGCAGTCCGGAGCAGGTCAAGGCAGCGGCATTAGCGACGACCGCTATGCTCAATCGGGGGCGATCATCGTCGAGGATGCCAGCGCCATTTGGCAACAAGCCGACCTGATCGTGAAAGTCAAAGAGCCACTGCCCGGCGAATGGCCATTGATGCAGTCGGGACAATGCGTGTTCACCTACTTCCACTTTGCCGCGGATGAGAAACTCACCAAAGCCGTGATGCAATCGGGGATTGTGGCGATCGCTTACGAGACGATCCGCGATGCCAAAGGCACGCTCCCCCTGCTGACGCCCATGAGCGAAGTAGCCGGCCGCATGAGCATTCAAGAAGGAGCCAAATTCCTCGAACGTCCGTTTGAAGGACGTGGCATCCTGCTTGGCGGCGTACCCGGCGTATCGCCGGCAAAAGTGGTGATCTTGGGGGGAGGAGTCGTCGGAGCCAACGCGGCCAAGGTCGCGGCCGGTTTGGGAGCGCAGGTGTTCATCTTGGATGTCAACCTCGATCGGCTACGCTACTTGGATGACGTGATGCCGCGCAACGTGACCACCTTGTTCAGCGATCGCCACACGATTTTAGAATGCATCGCGCAAGCCGATCTGGTGATCGGGGCCGTGCTGATTCCCGGGGCCCGTGCCCCGCGGTTGGTCTTACGCGAAGACCTGCGGCGCATGCAACCCCGAGCGGTGATCATCGATGTGGCCATCGACCAAGGCGGTTGCTTTGAAACCTCCAAACCGACGACCCACAACCAGCCGACCTACATGGTCGATGACATCGTGCATTACTGCGTCACCAACATGCCCGGTGCCGTGGGCCGCACCAGCACCTACGCTCTAACGAACGTCACCCTACCGTATGTGCTGCAATTGGCCAACAAAGGTATCGATCGCGCTTGTCAAGAGAATCCCGCTCTGCAAGGTGGGGTGAACATTCGTCATGGCCGAGTACTGAATCCTGCCGTGGCCGCGACCTTCGGCCTGGAATGTGCCGCAGCTTAGCCCTGCGAGCAGCTTAGCCGGATGATCCGATCCTCAATTTTCTGCCCTAGCAGAGACCGGCTGACCCGTTGGAAATTTTCGAATTCGTCGGTGATTTTCCCCCATCGCGGGGCGACTTTAGTTCGTCGTAGGAGTTAGAGGACAACTTTGTTTTTTTCTTCCAGGAGATAACGGAATGACATTATTGCGAACAAGTCTTCTGCTGAGTGTCTGGACGCTACTGGGGCTGACGCCGAGCGTGGAGGCGCGGTTGTTGCTCCCCGCGCCGCAAAGCATCCCACAACGCACGATCAATAGCCCGGTGGTCTTGATCGGCAAAGTCACCGCGATCGAAGACCAACCCGTGATGGCTTCCCCGGATCCGACCGTGCCGATGAAGACGGAATATCGCATCGCCGTCGTCAAGGTGGAAGAAGGTTT
>CALEEC010000444.1 GCA_937949245.1 uncultured Gemmataceae bacterium
TTTTCTCCTTCTCCAAGCGTGCGAGCAGTTCGCCCACCTGATGATCGGTATAACGGCAGCAATCGAGGTAGTCCGCCCAGTCTTGCAATAGCACCGGATCACGCGGATAGTAGGGAGGCAGGACCACCGTTTCGGGCTTGGTATTGCTGCCCAGTTCGTTTTTCACGCGTGTTTGCCATGCTAGATGCGGACGTTGACCGCGATATTTTCCGCCGTGCAGTTGCACTTGCATGAAAAACGGTTGCCCAGGCCGACGCCCCGACCAATCGTTGCCGTCGTAGATGCTCTGATCCCACTCGAAGTTGTAATCGGTCTTGCCCAGGGCGTTGCCTTGGGCTAAGGGGCCACCGTTGCAGGTGTAGTAGCCGGCTTTGCGAAACAGGGCGGGAAGCGGCACGACTTCCGGCGGCAGATGGATCTTCCGTTCGCCCCGACCACTGCGATGATGATGCGCTCCGATCGTGGTCTGATAGCATCCGGTGATCATGGCCGAACGGCAAGGCGAACAGACCGGAGCGGTCACGAAAGCGTGACGGAACAAGGTGCCTTCTCGGGCCAGCCGATCGACATGCGGTGTGGAGATAGTCTTTTCTCCGTAGCAGGAGAAATGAGGCGACATATCGTCAACGACGATCCAAAGGATGTTGGGTCGTTGGGCAGCCTGAGACACGTCGGCGTAGCCGATGCCAGCCCAAACGACGGCCAATGCGAAAATCCCGCAGTTCATCACAGTAGCACCACCTTTGCTTCGTGGTTGGGAGAGAGGAGCCTCGTCCTATGGCGTAGTCGCTGCGCCATCCACGGCCGGCTTACGCCCGCCGCTCAGGACAGGCATGCAAGCGTCCTTCTGAGCGGCGGGCGTTAGCCTGCCGTGGTGAAAATACCAATGGTGAAAACACCAATGGTGAAAACACCATGGCGAAAATACCGCGATGACAGCTCGCCACGCTCACTTCGGCTCGAAGCCTTCGCGGATTTTGCCGTTGCGATCGATCAACGGCAAGGCTTTGTCGACTTTGCCCAGTTCGCGGCTCCCGGGCGCGGGGCCGTCAAGACCCAGATCGTCTTTCATAGCTTGAGCCAAGTCCGTCAGTTGTCGCACGATGTCCGGGTGCTGTGCCGAGACATCGGTAGTTTCGCCGATGTCGGTCTTCAAGTGGTATAGGGCGGCCGCCTTCTTGCCCACGGCCAGATGCAGTTTCCAATCGCCATGCCGTACCGCTTCGAGCGTCAGACCACGGTAGTAGTAGAACGTCTGTCGCGGCACGGGAGCATTAGCCTGACCAGCGAGCGTCGGCCAGATATTCACCCCATCGATCTTACGGTCGGTCGGCACGGCAGTCCCGCTGAGAGCAGCAAAGGTCGGCAAGACATCGATCATGCCGACGATGGCATCGCTCGAGCTGCCCGCGGGAATTTGTCCCGGCCACCAAGCGATGGTCGGTACCCGCATGCCCCCCTCGTAGGTGCTGCTTTTGAAGCCGCGTAGCGGCGTGTTTTTCCCGCGTTGTGTTCCTCCGTTGTCACTGGTGAACAGCACTAACGTCTTGCGGTCCAGCCCCGTTTTCCGCAAAGTGTCGAGCACCTGCCCGACGCTCCAATCGGTTTCCTCGACCCAGTCGGCGTACAACCCGTGCGGCGAACGATTGGCCCATTTTTTTCCCGGATACAACGGGAAATGCACGGCGTTATGTGCCAAATACAGAAAGAACGGCTGATCGCGATGCTGCTGGATGAAGTCGATCGCTTCACGGGTGTACCATTCCACCAAGGCTTGCTGATCGTCCGGTAGCACGCGTCGGATCACCGTCTCATTGCGGAGCAATGGCAACGGAGGCTGGCTGGGACCTTTCGTCTGAGGGATCGGCTTGCCTAGATCGCTTTTGACCCCGTCTTCGGCCGGTCCCATGTCGTTGGAGTAAGGCAAGCCGAAATGTAGATCAAATCCTTGCTGACGGGGCAGAAATTCCGGTTGATCGCCGAGGTGCCATTTGCCGACGATAGCCGTGGCGTAGCCCTGGGTTTTCAGCACCTCCGCAACGGTCACTTCCTTGGGAGAAAGGCCATGCACTCCCTCGGGGAACAACACATGCGGAATCGGCAAGCAGCGTTTGGGATAACACCCCGTCATCAAGGCCGCCCGCGACGGCGAGCAGACCGGAGCCGCGTAGAAACTGGTGAGTTTGCATCCTTCCCGGGCCATACGATCCAAATGAGGCGTGCGATGGATCGTCGAACCGAACGGGCCGATGTCAGCATAGCCGAGGTCGTCGATGTTGATGACGATGAAATTCGGCTTAGCCGGCCGAGGTTCCGTCGCTGGGACGTTCAGCGGCAAGCCCCCGGTCACGAAGCAAATCATTCCCCAAACGAGCCTCATCGAAAAGCAATTCATTAATGCATTCATAGATTTTGATTTGAATTGGTTTCGAGGTTGGCGTAGCGGTCACCATCCCCGATGATGCTATATTCCGCGAGCACTCCTACATTCTTGGCGATCCAGCAACCGCGCAGACGCTCTAGCCAGCGAAAAGGGGAATTCGGTTGTCTCCCTCGGCTTGCCGCAAGCTAGGCCATATCTTCTGAACACGTCCGACGCATTTCAGTTTCGCGCTATTTCTTGGAATGCCTCGCGGGCGGCGGCAATGGTTTGCGCGATGTGGTCGGGCGTCATGGCGGTGCAGTTGAAGGCGGCCTCAAACTGACTGCACGGCAGGTAGAAGCCGCGGTCCATCATCGCCCAGAAGAATTGCGAAAAACGGCGGGTATCGCTGGTCTGTGCCGTGGGGAGATCGACGACCGGCGTATCGGTGAAAAACAACGTCCACATGCTGCCGACGTGGTTGATCTGATGCGGTATCCCCGCTTGGGTCGCGGCGTCGGCCAAGCCACGCACCAGTTGTTGCGTCAGTTCGTCGAGGTAGGCGTAGGGGCGTTTCTCATTCAGTTCGCGTAAAGTGGCACACCCCGCGGCCATGGCGACCGGGTTGCCCGATAGTGTGCCGGCTTGGAACACCGGGCCGGCAGGCATCACCTTACGCATCACGTCTTTGCGTCCACCATACGCCCCGACCGGATAGCCTCCCCCAACGATCTTGCCCAGAACAGTCACATCCGGCGTTTGGCCCAGCAATTCTTGCGCTCCGCCATACGCCAAGCGGAAGCCGGTCATCACCTCATCGTAGACCAACAGCGCCCCGTAGTGATGGGTCAAACGCCGCAGTTCGCGGAGGAACTCGGCCGTGGGACGCACTAGTCCCATGTTGCCCGCGACCGGTTCGAGCATGACCCCCGCAATAGCATCGCCCTGAGCGGCAAAGACCTCGGCCAAGGCATGACAGTCGTTATATTGCAGCACGATCGTGTCGGCCGTGCAGCCCAGCGGCACACCGGGCGAATTGGGCACCCCCAAGGTCAATGCACTCGATCCTGCCGACACCAAGAGCGAATCGACGTGACCATGATAACACCCAGCGAACTTGATGATCTTGTTGCGTCCGGTGTAACCACGGGCCAGCCGAATCGTACTCATGGCCGCTTCCGTGCCGGAACTGACCATTCGTACCATTTCAATGGAGGGAACCGCCTCGATAATCAGTTCCGCAAGTTCCGATTCCCGTTCGCACGGTGCGCCATAGCTTGAACCGTGGCGTACCGCTTCGATGGCGGCCTCGACCACTCGCGGATGGGCATGACCGAGGATCATCGGCCCCCATGAGCCGATGAAATCGAGATACCGATTCCCATCAATGTCGTACAGATAAGGCCCCTCGGCACGGGCAATAAACACCGGCATTCCGCCGACCGCTCCGAAGGCGCGGGCCGGGCTGTTGACACCTCCGGGAATCAGCTCCTGGGCGTGGCGAAACGCCGCTTGCGAACGGGGACGGGCAATCCGAGATGGCGAAGTCGTCGTCATGATCACCGCTTTCGTATTCTGGAGCTCAGTTTCGGCAATCCTTGGGCCGATCACACCCATGCGGATCAGCGCTACTGTGGTTTACTGTTCGTTGTGGAGAATCCGCCGGCAAACGGGTAGTTCTTTTCGCGTGCCCCGGCATGTTTTACCTGCACCGACGATCCTTAGGCGAGCCGTCCGACGTTCGTCGACAGAGGGTAATCCCCACCCGACGACGCGCGTCGTCGGCTCCGCGCGTCCCAACGTTCCATCCAGAGCCGCCAACGCGAGTTGGCGGGTACGGTAGCATCCACCCGACGACTGGCGTCGTCGGCTCCTTGCGTTCCCCGCGAAGACTAGGCGAATCGTCCGACCTTAGTCGACGGAGGAAGCGGTCCAACGTCCCCAACGGAACATGTCGATCGGCCAGGAGGTTCGACCGTGTTCCACCAAGTCGGCGAGAATTTCACCGACAACCGAGGCGAATTTGTAACCATGTCCCGAAAATCCCCCGGCGATGCAGACATTGTCATACTCGGGGTGCCGATCGATCAAAAAGTGGCGATCCGGCGTCAGCGTGTAGGTGCAGACCGTGGCGCAATGCCGGGGACCGACCACGCCCGGCAGGTGCGGCGTCAGAAAATGCCACAGTCGTTCCTCGTCGGCCGCATGGACCTGACGATCGATCTCGCTGGGATGTCCCACCTCGACCGCACCGTAATGCTCGGCGATCTTGACTCCCAAAGGGTCGAGCATCGGGAACCCGTAGAACATCCCCGCAGGGGTGTCGGCAATCCAACAAGGCATACGATCTCGACGAAACTGTTCAGGAAACTCCACGCCGAACCACATAGGCACTTGGCGCATCACCGTCAGCGGCACTCCCCAGTCGCTGAGCAGTTCGCCCAGCCACGAACCGGCCGTCAGAATCAGTCGCGCGGCGTGGTAAGTACCGCGATCGGTGCGAACGATCACTTCCCGCGAAGTGGCTTGCCAGCCGAAGACCGTCTCGCTTTCGTGGACGGTCGCCCCCAATTGCCGAGCCGCATCGACGTAGCCGCGCACGCAGTCATCGACCGCGAGAAAGCCGCCGCTGCGTTCGAGAATGCCCGCATACTCGGGGCCAAAGCGGAACATCGGATAGCGCAGCCGCAATTCGTCGGCATCGAACTTCTCGATGGGCAACGCATGCGTGTTCGCCGAGGTTTCCACTCCCTGCAACAACTCCGAAGTAGGCAGACCAACGCTGAGTACCCCGCACTCGGTGAGCAGATGTTTGCCGATGCGTTGCTCTAAGTCGTACCAACGCTCGTAGGCTCGGTGCAACAAAGGGACATAGGCGGGGTGTTCGTAATACGCCTTGCGAATGATGCGGGTTTGGCCATGTGAACTACCACGATCGTGCCCCATCGCATGCCGTTCAAGCCCCAACACTCGCCATCCCCGCCGTGCGCATTCAAACAGAGCCGCCCCCCCCATGCCTCCGACACCGACAACAATCGTATCCCAAATCGTGCTCATGATTCTGCGTTTCCTAATGAAAAATTTTCTCGGGTGCGACAAACGTCCAGTATGGGAAGTCCGTCGTAGAAAAGGAAACGCTTTTTTCCGTTGTCATTTCCTGCTTGAGAAATCACAATGGAAATGAATTCGGAGCCAACAACTGGAGCGGTTGCTCTTCGCACCTGAAAGGTGAAGACACTATGCGATGCTGGATGTGGGTAGCAGGAGCGGTGTTCGCCTTCGCACCATACACGATGGCGGATTACGCCGTGATTCAAATTTATCTGAAGTCGGCGACGCAACCCGTCGATCCGAACAATCCCAACAATCCCAACTTCGGCCCCGGTGTGGGGCCTCAAGGTCCGGGCGCATTTCCGATGGGACCGGGAGCCTTCCCCATGGGACCAGGAGGAGGTCGTGGCCTCGGTGGACCTCCCGGAGGTCCGGGCGGAGCTTTCGGCCCCATGGGACCAGGAGCCCCTGGCCCCATGGGTCCAGGCGGAGGTCGCGGGGGAGCCTTTCCCCCCGGGGGACCAGGCGGCCCGATGGGACCGGGGCCAGGTGGCATCGGCCCGATGGGACCAGGTGGGACCATCGGCGGGCAACCCAATCCCAACGTCCCTGACACCGGTTCGGGGCAGACGACCAATCCGTTGCCCTTGTACGGCTTGAAGCCGGAAGATGTCATCATGGTCGCCGTCGAAATGCAGCCGATCGAAAAAATCGGCATCCGCGGCAACATCCTGTTAGGGCAAAACCAAACGCCGTACTCGTTCTTCAAGCACAAATGGAATGGCTTATGCATCGCTTACAACGATGCCCAGATCTACACCACGCCGGTCGCTCAGAAAACCATCAGTCAGCAATACCGAGATCGTTACGCCGACTACTCCAAATCGCTGTCGATCCCCAAGGGCATCGCCTTGGCACGCTGGGCGGTCAGTCATGGGCTAGTGAAGGAAGCCACCGAATTGATGGATGCGCTGGTCAAGATGCCGGCCAACAAACGCGAATCGGCCGGGGCTGACTATCAAGCCATCCTCAGAGCCTACGAAGCGATTCAACCTGGCTTGGAAGCAGACCTAGTCAACACGAAAGCCCTCGAATGGCACCGCATCCTAGGAATGCGGCAGATCGCGTTCTCGAAACATTACGCGATGCTGCACGATGGCTCCAGCGATATGACTCCCGCGGTCGAACGTCGGCTCAAATTGCTGGAAAATCATTACAGCAACTTCTACCTCTGGTTCGTCCTCAACTTCGGCCGCGCCTTGCCGATGCCTAAAGAAAAATTGGTCACGGTGCTGGCCAGCGACAAGAAGTTCTTGGAACTGCGCAACGAAGCCTTCGAGGCGGCCCCCTCGGTGTCGGATGGCTTTGTCGCCCGGCGCGAAAACTTGGCTGTCTTCTCGGAAACCCGGCTCGACTCGCGCTATGCTTCGTTCGCCAACATGATCCGCGCCCTATACACCACCGACGGCCTGAAACGCGAGAAACTCCTGCAGCCGACATTGAAAGAACTGTATGCCCTGCGCACCGATCCGCGTGCCGAAGAAATCGCTCGCGCCCAAGTGCTGACCGTGGTCGAGCAAGCCCTGGAAGAAGAAGCCGACCTCGCCGCGGTCACCCATGAAGGCACTCGGCAACTGTTGGCCGTCACCGGACTATCCGGCACCAATACGCCGATCCCTGAGTGGCTCCAGTTTGGCCTAGCCGCTTTCTTCGAGACGCCCAAAGGGCCATTCGCTTCGCAGACCTCCACGGTTCACTGTGCCTTCTGGCAAACCATCGGCACTCCGAGTTGGGCTTACATGCGCCATTTCAAAGAATTGGTGCAATCGAATGAAGCCTTGGCCAAGAGCCAAGATCCTAAGGAACGGGCGTCGGTCAAACAACCGGTCGATTTCCTCCGCAAGACCATCACCGATGCGTACTTCTTGGAAGCCGACGAAGCGGCCGCGATCGAAGCGATCAAGCCGGTAGAATCGGTACCGACGCAGGGGAATTTCCTGGGAGTCAGTCCCGGCTTCGGCGGATATCCGATGGGGCCGGGGGGGGATAGCGGGGCCTTCCCTGGCATCGGCCCAGGTCGTGGTCCTGGCGGTCCTGGAGCCATGCCGATGCCCGGTCCGGGTGCTATCGGCGGTGGGCGTGGTCC
>CALEEC010000445.1 GCA_937949245.1 uncultured Gemmataceae bacterium
TGGACACCCGCCAAGTCGATCTGATTGCCCAATATACCGACATGTTTCAGATCGGCGCACGCAACATGCAAAACTTCGATCTGCTGAAAGAAATTGGCCGTACCCGGATTCCCGTGTTGCTCAAACGCGGTATGTCGGCCACAGTCAAGGATTTGCTGATGTCGGCGGAATACGTCTTGGCCGGGGGCAACACTCAAGTGGTGCTTTGCGAACGCGGGGTGCGTTCGTTCGAGGATTCGACCCGCAATATGTTGGACCTGGCGGCCGTGCCGAACGTCAAGGGACAATGCCATTTGCCGATCATCGTCGATCCGAGTCACGCGACCGGCCGACCCGATCTCATTCCCGCGATGGCCCGGGCTTCGGTTGCAGCCGGGGCCGATGGAGTGCATGTCGAGGTCCACGACTGCCCCGAAAAAGCCTTGTCCGATGGTCCGCAAGCACTTCTGCCGCAACAGTTTGCCGAACTGATGCATGACCTGCGCAAAATCGCCGCCGTGCTCGATCGGGTTTTCGACCAACCCCCATGCCAATCGCAGTCTTCGTCCCTAGATTGATAAAACCGTAATGCGTGTCGGAACCAACGTCTCCCAACCACCTAAACCCCTTGAACGAGGCGCGTTTGCGTTATGGCTCGGACGAAATTGATCGCAGGAAATTGGAAAATGTACACGCTCTCGTCTTCCGCCCGAGCGTTGGCTCAAGCGATCGTGGCCGGTTTAGGAGACGAATCGCGGGTGCGGGTCGCGGTTTGTCCGCCGTTTCCGTGGTTGCTGACCGTTGCGGAAGTATTGCGTGGATCGAAAGTGGCGTTGGGGGCACAAAATTGCTATCCCGAAGTCGAAGGGGCATTCACCGGCGAAGTCTCGCCGACCATGCTCCGCGACGCCGGCTGCCAATATGTGATCATCGGCCACAGCGAACGCCGACACGGTCTTGGCGAATCGGATGCGTTCCTCAATCGCAAACTATTGGCCGCCTTGAACGCGGGGTTGGCAGTCATCTTTTGCGTCGGCGAAACCTTGGCCGAACGCGAAAGTGACCAAACCCATGCCGTCTTGGAGCGTCAACTGACCGGGGGCTTGGTCGGTTTGACGGCCAGTCAGTTGGAACAAGTGGTGATTGCCTACGAACCGGTTTGGGCCATCGGCACCGGTAAAACAGCGACTCCCGATCAAGCCCAAGAAGCCCATGGGTTTATCCGCCAAAAGATGGCAGCCATGTTTGGGGCGGAAGCGGCGGGCCGATTGTTGATTCAGTACGGCGGCAGTGTCAAACCGGAGAATGCCGCCGCGATTCTGCAACAACCCGATGTCGATGGCGCACTGGTCGGCGGAGCTAGCTTGAAAGCCGACTCGTTCCTGGCCATCGTCCGCGGCGCATGGGCGTAAGCCTGCGCTGGAATAACGGTCAACACAACACCGACCGAGGTGCCAAGTGATTGCCCTTTTCGTCTTCTAGACTCCTGGCTACAATAGAAGATTCCTTGAGCTGCGCTGGCAAGGCGCGGGAAGATCGGTTGGGGGTTCCTAGGTCGAGGATTCGATCGTGATGCTGATCTTGGGTGCGTCGCTGTTTTGGTCGCATCTGCTGAATGTGCTGTCGATTGCGACCGCGGTTTTGCTGATTCTGGTCGTCTTGGCCCAACGCGGCAAAGGGGGCGGACTGGCCGGCGCGTTGGGGGGAGCGGGGGGGGCGAGTGCCTTCGGTTCCAAGGCCGGCGACAAGATCATGTGGTTCACCATCTACTTGGCCGCCTTCTGGATTCTGCTCATTATGGTCCACGTCCGCGTCGTGCAATCCGATAGCCAAGCCTTGCGCGAAACCGGAACCTTCGGTGCCGACCTCGATAAGTGACCCCTAGCTAGGAGTATGCCCGCTGTGCTGCTGAGCATGACCGGCTTCGGCGAATCGCGTCGTCAAACCGAAACGCTTGCTCTCCAGGTTGAACTTCGCACGGTCAACAACCGCTACCTCAAGCTCAACGTCCGCGGGCCGGAACCGTATCCGTTATGGGAAGCTGAGATCGAAAAGGTCATTCGCCGGTTTATCAAACGTGGCACGGTGTTGGTCAACCTGCGTGCCGAACGGCAATATCGGCCCAGCGATTTTCGTTTGAACACGGTGGCTTTGCGCAGTTACCTCGATCAACTGGAACAATTGTGCCGTGAGAGGAACGCTCCCACCCAGGCGGTGCATTTGTTTCCACAAGTGCTTGCTCTGCCCGGTGTTACTGCGGAGTCGCTAACCTCGGAAGCCACTTGGGAGCACGACTGGCCCTTGCTAGAGCAAGTTTTGGTCGAGGCGTTGCAACGACTGCAACAGATGCGGCAAGACGAAGGCACCGCGATGGCCCAAGAATTGCTGAACCTGCAAGCGACAATCTCTGTCCAATTGGACGGCATTCGTCGTTTGGCCCCGCTGGTGCAACAGACGTATCGGCAACGCCTCTTCGACCGTGTCCGGCAAGCGGTGCAAGACGTCGGGGTAGGCGTGGAACCGGAACACCTGATCCGCGAAGTAGCTGTCTTTGCTGAACGCAGTGATATTTCTGAAGAAATCACTCGTTTGGATAGCCATTTGCAGCAGTTTGCCCAGACCATCCACCAAGAAAACGACCTTCCTGGACGCAAATTGGAGTTCATCACCCAAGAGATGCTTCGAGAAACCAATACCATTGGCTCCAAAGCGGGCGATGTGGCCATTTCGCGGCATGTGGTCGAGATCAAGGCCACCTTGGAGAAAATCCGGGAGTTGATCCAAAATATTGAGTGAGGATCGCGGCGTTGGCCCACGGCGCCTCGGATGTGGTCCCTCGCTGGCTTGCCGATGTTCCTTCAGTGCTCGCCGAGGTTCCTTCAGCGGATGAAAAGAGTCATGACCACTGCACCCTTGATTATCATTTCCGGCCCT
>CALEEC010000446.1 GCA_937949245.1 uncultured Gemmataceae bacterium
CCGCCTTACACGTTAATCTTGCTTTTTGGACAGGCTCTAAGTCATGTTAGAAATCGTGCCGGTTTGGAAACTCAGTAGCCAGACGCTTCTGGAGAGTCAGGGCTTCTATGTAGGCAACTTCGGCCTCTTTGTACCGGCCCATGTCGTTGCGCATGCAGGTTCTCCAAGTTGATATAGCTTGTGGCTAAGTGTTGTTGAAACTCGGGGCGCATCGGAAACTCGGCGACCAACTGTTGGTGGATCGTCAAGGCTTCAGTGTAAGCGGATTCGGCTTCCTTGGGTCGGCCCGTGTCACGCAGCAAATTGCCTTGGCAATTGTAACTGAAGGCGAGGTCGTGTTGCAAGTCGGGTCGGTTGGGGAACTCTGCGGTCAATTGCTTGTAGATGCCTAGGGCCTGGGAATAGGCAGTCTCGGCTTCTTGGTGCCGGCCGGTGTCCATACGCAGATTGCCCAAGTTGATGTAGCTGGCGGCCAGATCTTTTGGGACCTCGGGTCGGTTCGGGGACTCAGCGGCGACTCGCTTGAGAATAGCCTGGGCTTCGGTGTGGGCCGCCTCGGCTTCTTTCAACCGATCGGTGTAACGCAGTAACATACCTAAGTTTTTGTGGCTGACTGCCAGATCGTGTCCGAAGTCGGGGCGTGTGGGGAACTCGGCGACCAACTGTTGGCGGATGGTCAGAGCGGCAGTATAGGCGGCCTCGGTTTCTTTCCACTCCCCGAGGCGGTGTCGCATCAATCCGACACGAGCCAAACCTGCGGCACGAATGGACCGGCTCTCGGCATCATCGCCGGTGATGGCTGCCATGCCCTCGAACTGCTGGATGATCGACCGCAGGAAGGTCTTATTCTCCTCCGTGAGCGTCCTGTTGCTGGCCATCTGGTTTTCGACGACATCATCGGTGAGCGATAACCAAAGCAGTCTTGGCCCGTTCCAAAGCGATGCGTTCCGTCGCGCGGGCCTTCTGTTCTGCGGCTAATGCCGCTGTCTTCTCGATCAATGCTAAGTTCTTGGCATCGCGTTCCCGCAGCGCTGTCTGTTCGTTGGCCTTGGCCAATTGCTCGGCTTGGTTCGCTCGCTGCATCAGCCACAGACTTACGGCCAAACCGGCCAATAGCACCGCAGCGATTAGCCCGCCGGCCCACTGAACAACACATCGACGCCTTGCTTGCTCGATGACCTGCGTCTCGGCCTTAGCACGATCCGTCTCTGCTTGCCGTAATCGCTGCTCGACGGAAGCTCGATACACCGCGACCTCTGCGGCGACCACGCGAGCATCGGCCGGGCGGTCGTCGGGATGGACTTGCAAGTACCGCTTGGCCAATGTAATAAGTTTCACATCCGCGCTGCAGGCGTTCAGACGCGACAACACGTCGGCCAGATCCGCGTTCGCGGCTTCGCGGATGGTTTCTATCTTCGTGGTGCTGACAAACGCGAGTTTGCCCGTCAAGATCGCAGCCAGAATGGAGCCTAGAGCAAAGACATCGGCCCGCGCGTCGACGACTTCACCGCGTGCTTGCTCGGGAGCCATGTAGGCCGGCGTGCCCAGCACTGTGCCGGCGCAGGTATGTTCGGCGTTGAGCCGACGACGCCCGTCTTCAGGAGTATCCACCGGACGATGCGAATCGTCCGAGGCATCGAACGGATGACGCGGATCTTTGGGTGGGGAATCTACCGGACGGTGCAAATTGTCGGGAGTATCCGCCGGACGCTGCGAAGGATCGGAAGCATCGAGCCAATGCCGCGAAGGATCGGGTTCACCGTGTTCCCCCAGTGACCGGCGTTGCCGGCTCCATGCTTCCTCCCCCCCGCGACTGACGTTGTCGACCGGAGAGATCTTTGGCCAATCCCCAATCCATCACCTGGACTTCGCCGAACTCTCCGACCATGACGTTGAGGGGTTTCAGGTCGCAATGAATGATTCCCTGCGCATGAGCGAAGCCGACCGCTTGACAAATCTGCTCAAAGATCTGGATGAATCGTGGCAGATCATCGCATCGATGCCGCGAATCGTCGGAGGCAGCGAGCCGCTGACGCGGGTCAGCGGTTTCACCGTGCGGCTCCTCACCCTGGAATCGGCTTTGCCGGCTTGCCAGCAAATCTGCCAGGGTTTGGCCGCGAATCCACTTCATCGCTAGCCAGGGCATGCCATTGTCCAGCGTGCCCAACGCATAGACGGGGGGAATGTTCGGATGGGGTAAGCGAGCGTTGATTTTCGCCTCGGTCACGAACCGCACGGCGTCGGCCCCCGGAAGCAACGTCTTGATTGCTACTTCACGATCGAGTACTTCATCGATGCCCCCGTAGACGCAGCCCATGCCCCCTTTCGCGATCCATTTGGTGATGCGATACCCAAGGAATCGCCGGTGCCTCAGTGAGCGATAGCTCTTCGGGCGACTGGGAGCGGTGCAACGGTGTCGCATCAGTCGAATGCTCGGATGGCGAGAAATCGACCGTATCGGGGATTGCCGGCAAAGCGCCGCAATCTGCCGTGCAGTTCGGATCGTGAGATGGATCGTGTGCCAACATGGCCATTCCTGGACAAGGTTGTCGAAAACTCGAGACGTAGTTTACCGAATGGCCGCGTCATCGGCTAGCAAATTTGCATCCATGTCTAGATGACGGGATTCCCTACCGAAGTTCTCACAATCATTCGGACTGATGGTGACATGACGTGCCCCCGATGCGTTAGGATGGCTCTGCCTCAACAATAGCAAAGTTACCGATGCTTTCGTGCAAGCGATCCACAACGATAAGTTCAGGAACCGTGAAGAGGGCCGCCGCCGATGTCCTCGTCCAACTAAAGTCAGACGCGAAAACGGTTCTTCCCGCAGTTGAGATGGTTCTAAAGGATTCATCCCTGATGCAACTTCCCAAAGTGATCAAAGTGGTGAGAAAAGTACGACCCCGATTCCAATAAACCGTTCATACTATTCCGGTCTGCTCGGACGGAGGCCGATGCGAATGACGATGCGATTGACAGATAACCTAGTATGAAGCCTACACCACACGATGGGCTTGCTGGTGGAAGAACTGCCAGATGGCATCGGTCGCATGGAGTCGATGGGAAGCTAGTCCGGCGATTTTGTGCGACAATTGCCCTTTTCCGCCCGGCCAGTGATGGCCCAGTCCCTCGATCAAGGCAAACTGCATTTCCACCCCCGAGGAGGTCGGATAGCGTTGCCAACGTACATGTTCGGCCGAGGTCAAGACTTCCACGGCGGTTCCCGTCCAACCGATGGCCCGTGCCCATGCTTCCACGGTTTCCGGTACGCTCGGTTTATCGATGATCAAGCCCCAGGGATTGCGAACGCGTCCGCCGGCGTAGGGAATCAACGGGTCCACATCTCCGCAGAGGAAAAACGTCGGAATGGGGCATCTCGGCTGCTCAAGGGGAGTCCACCAGATGCCGGCAACTGGAGCGATGGCCGTCAACCGGTCTGCGGCCGAGGCTGCGAAACGAAAGGTCATCCCCGCTCCGTTGGAAAAGCCAGTTAGGAATACCCGTTGCGGATCGATCGGCAATTGACGGGGCAATTCGTCCAGAAGAGCGGAGAGAAAATCGATATCGTCGAGCGATCGCTGTCGCTCGCCCCAGGCACCCGAACCGTCGTTCCAAATCAGTGGATTGGTGAGAAATTTCGCCGGCTTGTTGGGATGAATCGGCGAACCATCAGGCAGCACCACGGCGAAGCCTTGCCGCTGGGCTAGCAGCGACCATCCGGTTTCGCCGTCTGCCCAAGGACCAGAACCGCCGGCTCCATGAAGAAAAATAACCACCGGAACCCGACGCTCGAAGTTGGCATAGGGCGGAACGTAATAATGCCACGTCCTTAAGCCCTCTTGCCAGGGCAACTGACGAGTCTGCAATAAATTTTTCAAAGTTCCATCCCTGTTAGTAGGACGATTGTGGTATCTTAAGCTGTGCTGGCGGAAGGACGAACGCGGAGTTTCTGCGGAAACGCCCGGACGACCACGCAACGCATCCCGAAGTTATTGTCAGCACAAGGCAAGCGCTATGCAAGCGGCCCCCCCTCGGCCTGCGGCTCCGCCTGAGACGTTTTCGCCCCGTGGCATCCCTTTCCGCGTCTGGTGCCCTTGTGGCAGAACGATCGATGGCTTACGTCAAGATTCGTTTCAGACGGTGCTATGTCCGAATTGTCGAACATCGACTTTGGTTTATCCGATTAGTCCTTTGTTGAAATTCTGGACTTCTGAACCGCAGGATTCTCGTCTGCCACCATCTTCATTCCAGAAACCAACTCCTCGTCGATCGCTG
>CALEEC010000447.1 GCA_937949245.1 uncultured Gemmataceae bacterium
TCCGGCGTCAGTTGGCCGGGGGTAACGAACTTCAGGTCGCGGGGGGTCATAGTCTGGGCAATGGTCATGTCTTGCTCGCGTTCCGCTTGGCCTCGACCAGAATAATCGTCGAACAACGTCGGCGGTTCGGGATATTGCCGATCGTTGTCGTGTCCCAGGTGCCTGAGTGCCGGCTCCCATTCGCGGTGGGGAGCCTTGTGTTGGCACATGAGCAGAAATGGCTTCGCCTTGTCACGATGCTTCAGCCACTGAAGTGAGAAGTCGGTGATCAGGTCGGTCGCGTAGCCTTCGTATGAGACCGGTTTGCCTTTGAGGATCATCTTCGGGTTGTAGTAGGCTCCCTGCCCAGGCAGAATGTGCCAATGGTCGAAACCCGTCGGATCGGTGACTAGGTGCCATTTCCCGATGATGGCAGTCTGATAGCCGGCGGCTCGCAACAGCTTCGGAAAGGTCATCTGCGAACCATCGAAGCGGGAGTTGGTATTGTTGTAAAAGCCGTTGAGGTGACTATATTTGCCGGTCAACACGGTCGCCCGGCTGGGGCCGCAGATGGAGTTGGGCACCAAACATCGATCGAAGCGCATCCCTTCTTTGGCCAAACGATCGATGTTTGGCGTTTGCAACAATTTCAGCGGATGCTCATAGGCCGAGATCGCTTGATAGGCGTGATCGTCCGAAAAGATGAACACGATGTTCGGCCGCTTGGTGTTTTTCACCTGCGGCTCTTGTGCCAGGGATGCAGCGGCACTCGCGAGCCAACAGCCTAACATCCCAGCGAACCAAAACATCGGACGCAGAGAAAGGTACACTACAGGGCGCATAGAAAGGCACCTTCTGCCAGAACCTAGAATCTCGGAACCGCGCGTTCTATACCTTAACGACTTCGCAGGTACTCGTGGAGAAAATTCCTCGAAATCGTTTCCAGCGTTTGCAATCGCCCTAGATGCTCAGACGGTTCCGAGTGATCCCATGAGAGATGAATCGCGGACCGAACTATCTTTCGTCATGGGCACCGATTAAATTAAAAGGTGACTGTCTCCCGCGTTCGATGCCTACGAGACAACTTCTCTCTGTGCACGGTGGTGGTAGTGTGCTGCGTTTGCTCGATGCGACTGGCCCAACGCGACGGGAATGGCTACGGTTGGAGGGATGGCATTTGGCTGCCTGGGCAGCCGGGGCACGCAGGTCGGCCACGGCAGCTGCGACGGGAACTTCCAACGCAGCGTCGAGGACATCAACCCAGTTGGGACGCGCTAAGTCGGTCATTTTCCTCGTCGTGGGAGGGGGACAATCGCAGTTGGAAACTTGGGATCCGAAACCCCAGGCTCCGGCGGAGATTCGCGGTCAGTTCGGTACGATTCCGACGACGCTGCCGGGGGTTCGCCTGTGTGAACATCTGCCGCGTTTGGCCCGCTTGACCCGGCATTATGCCATCGTCCGCAGCATGACCCACGACGACTTGGATCATGGTTCGGCGTTGTATGCCACGCTGACGGGGCGATTTCATCCGCGCAAGTCGTCGAATCCTCCGCCCAAGCCCAGCGACTTTCCGACCTTGGCTGCCCTGCTGCACCAGGTTCGGCCCCGCTCTACCTCTGACGTAGCTCGGCCTTATTCCGCGGTTCACATCAATGGCCCGATCCTGATTCCCGAAGAGGTCGGCCCCGGGCAATTCGGAGGTTTTCTCGGCCGAGCCGTCGAGCCGTTGAGCGTGCCGCATCCGACTGCTGGGGAGGGATTGTTCCAAGATTTGCTGCCGCAGACAGAGCTACCGACAATTCGGCTACAGCAGCGGCAGACGCTGTTGCAAGCGCTCGACGCCACCGTGGCCGACTGGGGCCGCGAACGCCGATGCTTGGATCATCAGACTTTCACCCGGCAAGCGTTCGAGTTACTGGCTTCTGCCGAAGGACGCCGCGCCTTCGAGCTGCACCACGAACCGCAACGCCTGCGGCAGCGCTACGGCTTGTGGCGCGCCGGGCAGGCCTGTTTGCTGGCCCGTCGGCTGGTCGAAGCAGGGGTGCCGTGGATCACCGTCTTTTTCAATCGCTCGGTGCGGGGCCAAGACAAATCCACCGCTACCGAAGCCTACGGCTGGGATACCCACAACGACATCTTCGAGGCGATGCAACAGCATCTGCTACCGCCGTTCGATCAGACGTTCTCGGCTCTGTTGGAAGATATGCACGATCGCGGTTTGTTGGATCAGACCTTGGTTGTCTGTGCCGGGGAATTTGGTCGAGCGCCGAAAGTGGCGTTCGAGCCGGGCTTCGCGGGACGTTCCCCCGGCCGCAAGCACTGGGCGGGAGCGTATTCGGTGGTCTTGGCCGGGGGGGGAGTGCGTGGGGGCCAAGTGTTCGGCGAATCGGACGCGATCGCGGCTTATGTCAAGGAACGCCCAGTAGGACCGGCCGACTTGGCCGCGACCATGTTTGCCGCTTTGGGCATCGACCCGGCCACGCATTACCACGACGCCTTAGCGCGCCCGTTCGCGGTTTCGGTGGGCCAGCCCATCTAAGGCCTGTTCTAAGGATGAACCCACACGCGTGCTGGGCACATCCCCAGTGCTGCGCTGCCGGCGAAGTGGCTGAAAGGGGAACTTCGCCCCCTGTTGGCCGCGCCGACCGCGGTCGTGCTGCCGCGCTGCCGGCGCAGTTCCTATCATGGGAGATATGAGCGGCGAACGCATTCTGTTCATCACGGGCAAACTGGCCGAGCCGGCCTTGCGCAAAGTCGTGGCCGATCTGGCTCCCAAAGCTCATTTCTACGCCGAAATCGCCGTCATGCCGATCACCGTCGCGGCGTTGCTGACCACCTCGTGGATCGCCCGGCATATTCAATGGCCCAGTGGCATTCAGCGGGTGATCCTGCCGGGCTTTTGTCGCGGCGAACTCGACGAATTGAACGCCCCCCAGGGAGTCATCGTGGAACGTGGACCGAAAGATTTACGCGACCTGCCAGAACATTTCGGCAAACGGCGTGCCGCTCCGAAAGACTACGGCCAGTTCGACATCGAGATTCTGGCCGAGATCAACCACGCGCCGCAACGCCCCCTGGCGGAGATCCTGCGTCTGGCCCAGTCGATGCGTGCCGACGGTGCCGATGTCATCGACTTGGGTTGCGACCCCGGCTCGACTTGGAGCGGCCTGGCTGACGCTGTGCGAGCTTTGCGCCACGAAGGAATGCGGGTATCGATCGACAGTTTCAACCCCCAAGAAGTGACGGCGGGTCTGCAAGCCGGGGCCGAATTGGTGCTAAGCGTCAACAGCAGCAATTGCGAACAAGCCTGCTATTGGAGCCGCGACTTTCCCCATGCCGAATTCGTCGTCATCCCCGACACCCCCAGCGACTTGGTCAACCTGGATGCCACCGTGGCACGGTTGAGCGAACATGCCGTGCGCTTGCGGCTCGATCCGATCTTGGAGCCGATCGGATACGGCTTCGCGGAATCATTGGTCCGCTATCACACTGTCCGGCAACGCTATCCGCAAGCCGAGATGATGATGGGCGTCGGCAATCTGACCGAATTGACTGATGTCGATTCCGCAGGGGTCAACACCCTGCTGCTGGGCTTCTGTCAGGAACTCGGCATCCGTAGCGTGCTGACGACGCAGGTGATTCCTTGGTGCCGTAGTTGTGTCCGTGAACTAGATCTGGCCCGGCGTTTGGTTTTTTACGCGGTGCGAGAACGGACCTTGCCCAAACACGTCGAGCCGAACTTGGTGCTTTTGCGCGATCCGAAAGTCCACGAAATGGGGGCCGAGGCCATCCGCGAATTGGCCCAACGCATTACCGATCGCAACTATCGCATCTTCGCGGAACGCGGCGAACTGCATCTGCTCAACGGCGAACGGCACCTGATCGGAGACGATCCGTTCGATTTATTCGCCGAGGTATTACGCAGCGATGCGAAAATGGATGCATCGCACGCCTTCTACCTGGGCTACGAAATGGCCAAAGCGGTGACGGCGTTGACCCTGGGCAAGGAATATCGCCAAGATCAGGCATTACGCTGGGGCTTTCTGACCCGCGAAGAGAAAAGCCACCGTGGCACCGATGGCTAAAAGCCATTGCCACGACGCCACCACGGCACCGCAACAGCGCGGCACCACGACACATTGCTTTCACCACAGGATTGCGACGAAAATTTCTGAAAAATTTTTCCACGCGGTCGTCCGTTCCGGCTTCGGTTTACGATAAACCAGTGCCAGGTGCGATCACTCCTCCGAAGCACCATCCCTTAACCCGCAATCAGCCAGCCCGATCATTCGGATCGGCGACTGTCGATGAGCATCGACAGTTGTAGGGAATTTGTTGGGTAAACATCGACTGTCTCAGGACTGTCTCTGGAAATTGATTGTTGTCGGTAGGAACTAGAACTCGCCCTAGGAAGCATTCCTTAGAGGGAGTAAGGAGTGGGTTTGTCATGGTCCGTCGTAACGCTCTCCCGCTTCGTCGTCGGTCGTTGGCATTCGAGACGCTGGAAGCTCGGGACGTGCCCAGCGCGTCGCTGCTGATTGCGGAAGTATTCACCAATCCATCCGGTTCGGACTCGCCGTATGAGTATGTGAAGTTGGTCGCGACGCGCGACATCAACTTTGCCACGAATCCGCATTCGGTGGTTTTCGCTTCACTCGGGACGGCGACGGCTGATGGGTGGGTCGCGGGGGGAACACGGACGTATGGCTTCAACCTGACTAGCGGCAGCGTGACGGCCGGAACGGTCTTTGCCGTTGGGGGTTCGTCGTTGGCCGCCCCGGTGCCCAAGTTGCGGACCATCAACACCGCGACCACGGCAGGCGATCGTTTTGGCTCGGCGTCTTCCAATGGCGTTTTGGGGAATGGGGGGACGGCTGCGGATGGAGTCGCGGTGTTCAACGTGAACCTCAACAGTGTCACTGCGACGACCACACCGATCGACGCGATCTTTTTCGGCAATGCGATCGGTTCGGCGGCTGTCTCCAACGGCGGCTTCCGCTTGCCGACCAACGACCGCTACAACGGCGGAACTCTGACCTCCTCCAGTTTCTTCGCCGCGACTCCGGGCACCGATCAGATCCTGCGAGCCACGGGCACCTACAGCCTGACCAGCAATTCGTTCACCACGGCGCGCAGTTAGTCGTTGGTCACCGGGCACAACGCGACCTCGGGAATCACCCTTTCGGGGACGACTTCCCCTCCCCCGGCCGCCGCGGGAGATGCTTACGAACCGAACAATAGCCGCACCGCAGCCGCTGCTTTGGGGACTATTCAGGGCACGCGAACGATTCAGAACTTGTCGATCCACAATAGCACCGATCGCGATTGGTTTTCGTTCACCACGACGGCCAGCGGCACCAGCAACGATCAAGTACGGATCGACTTCCCGACCGCAGGGGATCTGGACATCCGCTTGTACGATGCCAACGGCACGCAGATCGGCATCTCGCAAGGCAGCGGCCCCAGTGAGACGATCAGCCTATCGGGCCGAGCCGCGGGGACGTACTTCCTGGAAGTGTACGGCTACAACGGCGCGACGGGAGCCTACAGCGCGACGATTACCGCTCCATCGGGCGGTTCGACGGTGCAACCTCCTCCGGGTGGCGTTGGCGATTGGACCATCTTCGTATACATCACGGCCAGCGATCTGGAAACGTTTGCCCATGCCGACATCAACGAAATGGAGGTGGCCGCCTCGCAGTTGCCCTCGTCAGTGAAGATCGTCGTGTTGTGGGATCAATCGTCGGCACGGACGACCTATGCCACCGGCGGAGGTACGCAAGCGAAATGGGGCGGCACCGGCCGAGCCGTCATCACCCCCGATACCAACATGAATTCGGTCAAGACCGTCTTCGACACCTCGATCGGCGAGAAAAACACCGGCGATCCTACGGTCTTACGCGACTTCCTCATTTGGGGAGCAGCCACAGCACCTGCCAATCGCTACAGCCTGATTATGTGGAATCACGGAGCCGGGATCTACGGCTCGAACTACGACGATTCCGACGGCACCGCGCGCGATAACCTCACCTTAGCCGAGACGGTGTCGGCCCTGAGCAGTCCCGGAGTCCCCCGCATCGACACGCTGGCGTATGACGCCTGCTTGATGGGCATGACCGAAGCCATCTGGGCTTATCGGGGTTTATCGACGGCTTACGCCTCCTCGCAAGAAGTGGTGGACGGCACCGGTCATGACTACCGCACCTTGTTCCACATCTTGAGGACCAATCCCGGTTCGGTGACGGCGGAGCAATTGGCCAACGGCTACGTCAGCAGCTTCAGCGCTCAGTATGTCGGCAAGGGGACCACTGCGGACACGCAATCGGCCGTGCGTAACAGCGGTGTGGATGGCCTGGCCGCGGCGATCAAGAACTTCGTCAGCACCACCGCCTTGGCCAGCAGTGCCGACTGGACCGGCTTACGCGCCGCTCGCAACGGCGCGATTGCCTACGACGATGCCGATTTCAAAGATCTAGCTAGTTTTATGCGTCAGGTGGCCAACAACAGCAGCATCAGTGCGAGCATTCGCACCGCGGCCAATGGTGTGATTAGTGCCTTGAATGCGATGCTGCTGTCCAAGACCAACGATTCGCGGGCCAGCGGCGGTTTGTCGATCTATCTGCCGAACACCGCCCCAGCCAGCAGTTACGCGACGCAATTCGCGGCATTCAACGCAGCCACCGATTGGAACACCTTCCTGGTCCGCATGAACGGTTCGGGAACGTCATCGACCGGCAGCAGTGGCGGACGCCGAGCCGACCGCGTGATCCCGGTCAACACCTTCGGCAACGGCTTGGCCGACGCTCTGAAACCGGCAACGGCTTCCACCGCAGCCACGACGGCAACTGCAACCATGACCACGAGCATGACCACGACGACTACCGCGAACTCGGCTGCGACCGCAGCGGCAACACCGGCTTTGGCGAATCGCTTGGCTCCGCTTTTGGCCAAATTGTCGAATTTGGAAACGTCGAAGCCTTCCGCGACCGCGACCATGCCGGCCAAGTCGCCCAACTTTGTCGTCTCGACCAAGCAAGAGGCCAGCGAATTGATCGATTCTTTGCTGGGCAAAGCTCTGTAAGGTGAGCCGGTGTCGATGTCGTCGGGTGAGACATCCCCCGCGGACTTGCGTCCGCGGCTCCAAACATAGGAGACGACGCCAGTCGTCGGTTTTTTTCATCCGTCATCGGGTGTCTTCTCACCAGTCGTCGGATGAAAGGCCCGTCGTGGCTCCCAATCCCGAGGCACCGGTTTGGCTCACATCCCGCCGCGAAGTTCGTAGTTCCGTTTCCGAGGTTTTTCGGGCTTGGCTTCGGGGTGGGCTTCCGCTTCGGCCGTCTCTCGGGCTTGCTGTTCGGCCTGCAAACGCGCATCTTCGGCACGGCGAGCTTCTTCCTGGGCGGCACGCAGCGACAGGGCGATTCGCCGTGTGGCCGGGTCGATCGACACGATCAGCACCTCGACGCTTTGGTTTTCCTGCACCACATCCCGCACCCGGCGAACTCGCGTCGACGACAATTCGGAAATATGAATCAATCCCTCGATCCCGGGTTCCAACTCCACGAAGGCTCCGAAATCGGCAATCCGCGTGATACTCCCCGTGACACGCATGCCGGGCTTGAAACGCTGATCGATGGTATCCCACGGACTAGCGGCCAGTTGTTTGAGCGACAGCGAAATCTTGCGAGCCGCCGGGTCGACGCGCGTGATTTTCACTTGCACCTGTTGGCCCAGCGATACGATGTCTTCCGCTTTCTCGACCCGTCCCCACGACAGCTCTGACATAGGAATCATGCCATCGGCCGCACCGAGGTTCACGAAGACGCCGAACGGTTTGATCGACCGCACCGTACCAGTACGGACCTGTCCTTCGGCTAATTCGCTCCAGAAGCGTTCCGCTTCCTTTTCGCGTTCTTGTTCGAGCAAAGCCCGCCGACTGACCACGAGATTTTTCGTTTCAGGATCGACTTCGGTCACATAGCACAACAGCCGCTGATTCAGATAGGCTTCGGGATTCTCGACCCGGTAGATGTCGATCTGACTGATAGGAAGAAACCCCCGGATGCCGTTGACCTCGACGGACAATCCACCTTTGTTGGTGCCGGTGACACGCGCTTCGACAATCTGCCCCCGGGCTACACTGGACCAATCAACGGTGACGGCCGCTCCGCGTTTTTTAAGGATGGCCAATCCGTTGGCCGAGTCATAACTGTCGAACTCATATTCGACGATGTCGCCGACCTTGGGCGGTTGATCCCCAAACTGCGTCAGCAGAATCACCCCCTGCGCTCGCCCGCCGGGCATGTCGATGAACACATCGTTGCCATGAATGCTGATGACCTTGCCCTTTTGCGGTCCACTGGGCCGCGGAGCCGACCGCCGGACACCTGAGTCTGGTTCCCCGAACAGTTGCTGCGTCGAAGTGCTGGCGAAGGCTTCTTCCAATTCCTTTTCGATCAGGGCATCCAGTTCGCGAAGTTTCGGGCCGGTGCCGAACTCTTGCGGATCGAGTACCGGCGGAGGTCCGGTCTGTACCGGCGGACGTTCCCGGGGCGGAGCCGATGGATTTCTGCGAAAATCGCGC
>CALEEC010000448.1 GCA_937949245.1 uncultured Gemmataceae bacterium
ACAAGCCGGATGCCTTCCAGCATCTTGGCATCGTTACGCGTTGGCATCTCATCGGCCCGTTTCCGGTATCGCCCGAGGAAGGATTGCATCAAGCGTTTCCGCCCGAACAGAAGATCGACCTGACGGCCCAGTATCCCGGCAAGACCCGCGTCTTACGTTGGACCGCGGCTTTGGCCCAAGCCCCCGAAGGACGCATCGACCTGATGAAGTTCGGCATCCTTCCCGAGGACGGAGCGGTTGCCTACGCGGTGGCGCAAATTCAACGTCCGCAGGCCGGCCCCGTGGAATTGCGTTTCGCGGCCATCGACAACATCACCGCTTGGGTCAACGGCAAGAAGGTGGTTGAACGCAGCAGCGACTACCGCAGTTTGTATCGCACCGACCGTTACCGTGCTGTGGTCGATTTGCCCGCCGGCCCGACGACGATTCTGCTGAAACTGACGAAAACCCGTCCCGACGACAACCAACGCCCCGCCCCCACGCCCGGCCAACCCCCGGCCACGACGCCCGGTTCGCCTTCCGCGACTCCCCCTGGTCAACGCCCGACAGTCAACCCCGGTCAACGCCCCGGTGGCCCTCCGCCCCGTTGGGATTTCCAAGTCCGCATCATCGACGCGACCGGCCGAGGTGTCCCTTTCACCCAACAGGAGCCTGCCCGATGAACCGACTTGCTCTGCTGACACCACCGCTTCTGTTGCTACTGCTACCGTTCGTGCCGCGGATGCCGTCGTGGCCAGTTTGGCCCGGGGTGTCGGCCGGCGATTGGCCGCAATGGCGGGGGGCCAACGCCGACGGCACGACCAGCGAAACCGACTTCCCCACCCAATGGGATGGCAGCCGAAAGATCGGCATTCGCTGGAAGGTCGAACTCCCCGGAGCGGGCAACAGTAGCCCCGTGGTTCGCGATGACGATGTGATTGTCACTGCTACATCGGGCCGCGATCATTCCGAACTGCATGTGTTGTGTTACGATCGGCACACGGGGCAGCTGCGTTGGCGTACCAATCTGAGCGGTTCGCCGGCCGATCCGCCGTTTCGCCTGTTTCCGCCGGAACGCGGTCACGCGGCGAGTACCGCGGTCATCACTCCGAAGGCGGTCGTCGCTTTCTTCGGCACGGGGGATCTCATCTGCTTGGATCGCGACGGCAAACCGCTATGGATGCGTTCGCTGACCAAGGAGTTCGGCCCAATTCGCAACGATTACGGCATCGCCTCTTCCCCGATCGTGGCCGAGGATACGGTACTGATGCAGATCGACCATCTGGAAGGCTCGTACCTATTGGCCGCCGACTTGGCCACGGGGCAGACCCGTTGGAAAGCCGACCGGCCGGGCATCTACGACAACTGGTCGACACCGGTCGTGGCGACGATTCGCGGAAGCAAGCAGGTCATCTGCCTAGGCACCAAGACGCTGATCGCTTACGACCTGAAGACGGGACAAATCACGGCCCAGAGCGGCGGCCTGGAACGGTTGTGTTCTCCGACGCCGATTGTGCGTGGCAGTGTGGTGTACGCCGTTTCGGGTCCGAACGGAGCGAATTGGGCCATCGACCTATCCACGAGTCCGAAACCGAAGATCCTGTGGCAGTCGAAGAAGACCGGTCCCTTCATTCCGTCGGCGGTTGTGGTCGGCGAGTATCTGGTGGTGCCGGACGATCAGGGGTTGGTGACCTGTTACGAGAGGGCAACGGGGAAAGAATTATGGCGAGAACGCGTCGGCGGACGAGGTCGGTCTTCGCCGGTGGTGGGAGATCGGGTTTATTGGACGAGTTTGGACGGCACCACGGTAGTATTCCGTCCGGGAGCGGAGATCGAGATTTTGGCCAAGAACAAACTCGGTGAAGACGTAGCCGCCTCCCCCGCATTGGCCCACGGTGCCATTTTCATCCGCGGTGACAAACACTTGTGGTGCATAGGTCGCTAGAGTTGGTTCCCTCTTTCTCTGAGCGGCGGACGTCCGTATGCAGTGTCTCAAACTTCTCCAGCGACAGACGTCTGCCAGTTCGCTGTGGAGCCGACGACGCGAGTCGTCGGATGGTTTTCAACCCGTCGTCGGGGATTCTGCAACACCTGACGACTAGCGTCCGCGGCTCTCCAAAATGCTGGAGCCGACGACGTTAGTCGTCGGGTGTTTCCGCAAATCTCCGGTCACGGACGTTCCCGGCTCGCCGAGTCGTTGAAACTCCGTTGGATCCTTCTGAGCGGTGGGTGTCAGTCCGTCTTGCAACGCCCGCCGGGCTAACGCTTAGCTTGCCGGTGCTTGCCGTGCCAACGTCCGCTGGTATCTCGTCTGCCATGGTGTTTCACTTCGCCGTCGCTGCTCGCTGCTTTTGAAGTGCCAAAAATGCACTGCGGAGACGTATATCATCCTGCGAGACTGTGTCACACGCATTCAAATTCTTGGCTTTTCGCATTTTATCGACGAGCTCTTTAGCAGTATCGATAGGCAATGGCGTTTTCCACGGTTTCGAGGGGGGGATCTCCGTCAGTTCGCCGGGCACTCCGACGTTGAGTAGATGGACGCGCAATTGTCGCGTCAAAAGCAGCAGATCCAGCAGAATCTTCCCACCCTCTGCCGCGTTCGCATTCACCAACCGATCGACGGCATCAGCCAACGGAACCAGGGTCGCTATTTGTTGGCTCAGTTCCCGCAAGAATTTGCTGTGTTTGCGCCAACGGGGATTGTTCAGAGCGGCACTGGCCCCGGCAGCCATGAGTTGATCGACATCGGTGATGAAGGTTCGCAATTGTTCCCGCGACATGAGCTAGATTCTCAAAAGGTGGATTGTGGATTTCGGATAATGCCGATACGAGCCAATTATGGTGCTTTCGGACAAGCGGTCAATGCAGTAGTCTTGCTTCCATCTGCTCCTTCCTTCGAGCGACGGACGTCCGCCCGCGGTGCCTCAAACCTCCGGTCACGGACGTTCCCGGCTCGCCAGGAGCCGACGACGCCAGTCGTCGGGTGTTTCCGCAACACTTCCGGTCACGGACGTTCCCGGCTCGCCGAGTCGTTGAAACTTCGTCGGATCCCTCTGAGCAGCGGGGGACAGCCGGCAGTGCGGACGCATGTGGTGCCCATGCCTGCCCATGCAAGGGAGGCACGCGAAATTGCTGCCTCGGGCATGAATAGAATAGGTGCATCCGTGAAGCAGGTAGCAAAACCATCGGCCATCGCTGGCACGGACAGCGTGGTGCTGCACCTTCGGTGACAGGTTCTCAGGAAGTACCGCTCCCATGAGTGTTCGCGTTTTCGTTTTTGAATTCATTACGGCCACTTGTCCGCCCCCCGAGGCCGATGCTCCGTCCGAAATGCGTTCGTTGTATCGCGAAGGGAAGGCCATGCAACACGCGATTGTTACCGATCTGGCCGCGTTGCCCGGCGTCGAGGTGCTCCTGCAGCCTTTCCGCGATGCTTCGCCTGAAAAGATCGAGCAGACATTTCGGCAACTCGCTTCGCAGGCCGATTTCACACTGGTCATAGCTCCCGAATTCGAGGGGATTTTGGAACGTTACGTCCGTTGGGCCACCCAGGCCGGTAGTCGGGTGTGGAATGCGTCGGTAGCCGCGATTCGGTTGACCAGCGATAAACTGACGTTGAGCGAACACTGGACGCAGCAGGGCGTTCCCACGCCGCCCACTTGGACCTTCGGCGAGGAACCGGCCGACCTGTTTCCGCGGGTGGTCAAACTCCGTGATGGGGCCGGTTCGTATCTGTCGGCTCGGCTCGACACGCTTCCACAGGTGTTCGACTATCGGCAGCAGGTGAACGCTGCCGGACGTTCGCCAAACGCCTTTATTGCCCAACCATGGCTGACCGGCCAGGCGGCCAGCGTATCGTTTCTGCTCGGCCCAACGCAATCGGTCCCGTTGTTGGCCGGCACGCAGCGCATCGCTGTGCCGACGCTGTCGTATCAAGGGGGGCGGTTGCCGTTGGCCCCCTGTGCGGCACGGCGAGCAGGGGCCATCGCGCGAGCGGCACTCGCCGCAGTGCCGGGACTTTGCGGCTTCGTCGGCGTCGATGTGCTTTTGGGGGACGACGGCCGAGATTGGGCGATCGAAATCAACCCACGTTTGACCACTTCCTACGTCGGCCTACGCGCCTTGGCCCAATTCAATCTTGCCGAAGCACTATGGGCCGTCTGTCAGCCGGACAAAGCGCTACCGCCGATCGCTTGGAAGTCGGCGAGCGTCGCATTTTCGCCGGATGGAAATACTTCGTTCATACCCACCGAGCCAGACCCGGTTTGAAGATTCCGAAAAGCTACCGCGGAACTGCTTGATATTGAGCGAGAATTGATTACCTTGAAGGAATAGAATGTGACCCCAACGTAAGAGGAAGTTGGCATCTACCGGAATTTTTCCCCATATACTCCGGTTGAGAGGACGAGCCGTGAAACAGACCATTCGTCTGCGCGGCATCAGCGGCGATGTAAAGAATAAAATTTGGGAAGCCGACGAGGTTCTGCGCGCCGGTCGGCTGGGCAGTTTGGAAATCGTGCTGGATGATAGCTCTGTCAGCCGACGGCATGCCGAGGTTCGCTATTCCGCCGATGGGTATTGGTACATCCGCGATCTCGAAAGCACCAACGGTACTTACGTCAATGGCGTTCGTCTAAATTCCACCCCGCGTCCGTTGCAATCGCGGGATATTGTGCAGTTCGGCAAAGTCGCGATGATGGTCGAACTGCTCGATGACGACACGGCTCCCACGGCGTCTTCACTGCCGGAAGATCAGATCTTCGTAGAAGCCACCACGGCGTCGTCCTGGGACGCGGGCATCGAACGGATGGCCTACGGCCCCGATAAAACGCCTCGCCCCGGCGATCAACTCGTCGCACTGCTGCGGGCCGGCCAGCATTTGGTGAAAATCGAGAATGAAGACGAATTGCTGCACAACATTTTGAACGACGCCGTCTCGGTGCTGGACGCGCAACGGGGAGCGATTGTCCTGGCCGACGATGTAGACGGATCGCTCAAGTTGCGGGCGTTGGCCTCGGGACGTACCGAAGCTCCGGGGCGGTTCCACTTCAGCCAAAAGTTGGCGCAACGCTGCTTTTCCCGCGGCGAGTCGATTCTGTGCTGCAGCGTCGAGGACGATGCCGAACTGAAGTTGGCCCAAAGTGTCTCGGATGGGGCAATGGCTTCGGTATTGTGCGTGCTGCTGCGTACCCCCCGAAAACGCCTAGGCATCCTCCATCTGGACCGCAGTTTTTTTCAAAAACCGTTCACCGAAGCCGATCTGCACCTCGCCGACGCTTTGGCTGCCCAAGTCTCCGCAGGCATCGAATGCGCTCAATTGTTGCGCAAGCAACGCGACCTGTTTTTGAACACCATCACCATTTTGGCCCAAGCCGTTGAACTGCGTGACGAATACACCGGTGGTCACACCGCCCGGGTGACGACGTTCGCTTACCTTCTGGGTCAGAAACTCGAACTGTCGCCCAAGGATCTGGAATTGATCCGCATCGGCACACCGCTACACGACATCGGCAAAATTGGCATCGATGATGCGATCCTCCGCAAGCCGGGGAAACTGACGGCCGAAGAATTCGAGTTGATGAAAACCCACACCGTAAAAGGGGCCGCGATCCTTGCGACTATCCCCGATCTGGCCCCGATCATTCCGATCGTCCGTTCGCATCATGAACGCTACGACGGCCAAGGATACCCCGATCGTCTGGCCGGCGAGCGGATTCCGCTATTGGCCCGGATCGTCGCGGTGGCCGACGCTTACGATGCGATGACTTCCAATCGACCGTACCACCCCGACAAACGCGGTCGGCCCCCGGAGTATGCCTTCGCGGAAGTCGAACGCCAAGCCGGCCGACAGTTCGATCCCCAATGCGCTGCCGCGTTTCTGGCCATCCGCGAGCAGATCCTTGAAGCGATGCACGCTTTGCAAATGCCCAGCGCCGCCAACACTTGGGTTACTCGCTTGACCTGAACGAGCAGAGCGATTGGCCTCACCCTTGGGCAGCTGTCGAAGCCCCTCCTATTGAGCGCTGGTGCCTCGTGCCGTCGCTCGCGGACGCCTTCAACAGGGTAGCGATCGGATCAAGCCGCCAACGGTAGAACGCTCGATGGCTCCTCGATTGGGCCATCTTCTGGATGGCTGGTCACCGACGGTCGAAGCTGTCGCCAGCGCGTTGCGTTCGCCTAGTTTTAGCGATTTAGCTCAACCAGGTCCGCACCCGCTGCAACATCTGTTCGAGTTGCGGCAGTGGCTCGAAGGGGCCTTCGTACTCCAAGGAGATCCAACCGGGGAATTTCACCCGCTTCAGCACATCGTAACATTTCTTCACATCGAAATCGCGGGTCGAACCGTCGTCGCGAAAGCCGTGAAACTTCGCCGAGCAGACCTTCTTGGCATATGGAAACAACAATTCCAACCCCGCGGCACGTTCCGCTTCCGAAGGGAACAAACCAAAGTCGGGGCAGGCACTGATATTGTCACCGACAGCTTCGAGAATGCGGACCACATTCTTCGGATCGGCCGACAAGCCGAAATGATTCTCGACGACAATGGCCACGCCACGTTCTTTCCCATACTTGGCCAAGCGTCGAAAACAGTCGATCGTGATTTGGAAATCCCAATTTTTCACTTCGGGAGTGCCGGTGTTGACGCGCATCGAAGGAATCGCGAGCCGCTGGGCGATGTCGATCAGTTGCTCGAACTTGCGGAGATCAGCTTCGCGGGCTTGTGCGTCAGCCCGAGCAAGGTTGACGCCACGCATGTTGTCTGACAGATGGATGAAACGGCAATCGTGGTCTTTCAGGAAGCCGGCCAACTCGTCAAGGTAACCGGGTTCCCACGAAGCGAAATGCGCCGACGACATCTCGTAATGGCGGATGCCCAGCTTGGCTTTGGCTCGTCGGATCACTTCTTCGACCTTCAGATCCTCGGTCGGGAACTTCGGCGGGCCATAGCGGGTGTTCGGGAAATAGTTATGAAAACTCCAGGTAGAAACGGCCAAACGATCGAGGTAAGGCGAATCTGCCCGAACACCATGGGCGGACCACGGCAAGAACGCTGCGGTTCCCAGAAAAACGCGACGATTCGGCAAGCCCAGCATGCGATTCGCTCCCAGCGGCTAACTTGGACGTTGGCTTCCGCTAACTTCCGCGGAAAGCTTCTTTTTCGTTCGATTCATTTTGCGAAGGCCAACCGAGGTTCGCTAGAATAAAAATGCTTACTGCACCAGGTTGGTGTACTACCCACCGAAAACCTCCCGCCCGATTCTTGAGGATACGAAAGCATGCAAGAGAAAGAATCGATTTCACGTCGCGAAGCACTCCGCCGCTGCGGTATGGGGATGGGCATGCTGGGGCTGACGGCCGTCCTGGGCGAAGCGGGACTGCTGCAACCGGAAGCTAAAGCCGCGGATACCATCAACCCCCTGGCACCGAAACAACCGCATTTCCCCGCGAAGGCCAAGCGGGTGATTCACTTGTTCCTCAACGGTGGGCCGTCGCATGTCGATACTTTCGACCCCAAGCCGGCATTGGCCAAGTATGCCGGCAAAGCGCTGCCCCGGCCGAACCTACCCACCGAACGCAAAACCGGAGCCGCCTTCCCCTCGCCGTTCAAGTTCCAGAAATATGGCCAATCGGGGATCGAAGTTTCGGAATTGTTTCAGCACACCGCCCAGCACATCGACGATATTTGCGTCATCCGTTCGATGCATGCCGATGTGCCGAACCATGAACCCTCGTTGTTGCTGATGAACTGTGGCGAAGCCCGCCTGATTCGCCCCAGTTTTGGTTCGTGGGTCACCTACGGGCTGGGCACCGAGAATCAAAATCTGCCCGGCTTCATCGCGATGTGTCCGGGGGGGTATCCCATTCAAGAGTCGCAGAACTGGCAAGCGGGCTTCCTCCCCGGCGTCTATCAAGGCACCTACATCAACACCGCACACACCGATATCGAAAAGCTGATCCAGAACATTCGGCACCGCTACTCTTCCAGGGCGGAACAACGCCAGCAACTCGATCTGCTGTATCAGTTGAACGAACGGCACAAAGCCAAGCGTTCCGCCGATCCGATGTTGGAAGCGCGGATTCAGTCGTTCGAGTTGGCTTATCGCATGCAGAAAGAGGCGGCCGATGCCTTCGATGTGTCGCAAGAGCCGCAAAAGATTCTTGACGCCTACGGCTCCGGTACGCAAGCCCGGCAAATTCTGATCGCTCGCCGACTGATCGAACGCGGGGTCCGCTTCGTGCAAGTTTGGCACGGCGCAGGGCAGCCTTGGGACAATCACGACGATCTGGAGGTGAACCATCGCAATTTGGCCGCCCAGATCGACCGCGCGATCGCGGCGTTGATTTCCGACCTCAAACGGCTCGGCTTGTTCCAGGAAACCCTGATTATTTGGGGAGGAGAATTTGGGCGCACCCCCGTGGTGGAACTACCGACGGCGGGAGCCAACGCCGGCAAGGTCAATGGTCGCGATCACAATCATCACGGCTTCAGCATGTGGCTTGCCGGAGGAGGCGTCAAGGGCGGCTACGTCCACGGGGCGACCGACGAGTTCGGCTTCCAAGCCGTCGAAAACAAGGTCCACGTCCACGATCTGCACGCGACCTTGCTGCACTTATTGGGCTTCGATCATGAGAAGTTCACTTTCCGCTAC
>CALEEC010000449.1 GCA_937949245.1 uncultured Gemmataceae bacterium
TTCGCGTGTGACGGCCACCCCCGACAATCGCAGATCGCGGATTTGCTCGCCCGGCAGACCGTGGAATTCTTCGCGGAGTTTATGCCGCCGCTCCCAGATCAACAAGCCGCACGAAGGAATCGTATGCGTGGTGGCAAAGACCGTGGCCACATGCTCCCGCGACAGTTCGAGTTCTTGCCCCGGTTGCACCCCGATCAGGTGGACCACCTGCCGCCCGCGGTCGAGCCGTTGCATGATCAACAGCAATTTTTGCACATCGTCGAGCGACTCAGCCGGGACGTAGACCGTAGGGGGGTCCATTTTCATCATGCGTCGTCGAGCGACATAAATCGGCAGAGCCGCGACGTGGTCCAAGTGGGTATGCGAAATGAACCAAGTAGGCGTCCCCATGAAATCCCAGGGCTGGGCTCCGAGGTCGAAGCCGAGTTTTAGTTCCGGCACGCGCCAATAGCTTTGCACCGCGGCACGCGAATAGCCCTCGATAGTCAACCCCGCGTGCGTGCAGGACAAGAACGGTGCATTGTCGACGGTACGTTCTTCAAACTTCGGCGCGTTCATTCGACTACCTATGAGCCGGAATGTTCCGGTACAATCTCCGCGATAAGATTACCATATGTAGGACACCGCGAATGAACAACCGAGAGTCGACCTCGTCGGCCAGTTTGCTGGGGCGGGGGCAGCAACGTTCCGTCCCCGTGGCCGCCCAGCAACGAGCGGCATTGCTGTTCACGAGCATTACGACCATGTCTTCCGAAGCCAATGACGTTCCTAATAGCGGCTTAGCCGCATTGTTGCAGCAGTCGCGGGATGCCGTGTTTGTGTTGAATCGCCACCGACGCATTCGCTTCGTCAATCGCGCCTGGGAGCGACTGACCGGCCGCAATGCTGCGGATGTCTTGGGAATGACCTGCACCCGTCGGCAAACGGCGCAAGCCTTGGCGATTGCCTTGTGTCCGCCCAAAAGCGTGCGGGAGGGAGCGGTCGAATGCGTCCGTCGGACCGTGCCGCCGAATCCTTCGGGGCCGCCCTGGTGGGACATCTGGTTTGTACCGCTGTTGGGAGAGGCGGGGCTAGTGGGCATCTTGGGACGAATCACCTTGGTCGCAGCCGAGGAAGTTCGGCCGACGCTGTCGCTTCCCGACACGCTGCGGCAACGATTGATCCAACGGGCCAGTCGATACGGGTTCGATCGCTTGTGGTCCGAAACTTCGGAAATGCTGCGCAACTTGGCTCTGGCACGCTTGGCCGCCAAAACCTATGAACCGTTGTGGATCTCCGGCGAATCGGGGAGCGGCAAGCAGACGTTCGCGCGGGTGGTGCATCACCAGGGGATCACGCGGGAACGGCCGTTCGTCCTGGTCGATTGTGCCGGGCTACCACCGTTGGCCATACGTCAGATTTTGTTCGGCCCGGCAGGGATCGATCATGCCGAACCGCCGGGCACGCTGTACCTGCGTCAGCCGCATCAGATGCCGTTGGATGTGCAATCGCATCTGGTCGATTGGTGGAGCGATCAAGATGCCCCACGGGTCCGCGTGGTCGTCGGCACCTCCAGTGATTTGCGGCACGACCTGGACACCGGCCGAATTCTGGAAACGTTCTACACCGCGTTCGGCATTCTGGAAGTTCGTTTGCCTAGCCTACGTCAGCGTCCAGCGGATCTGCCAGCGTTGGTCCAACAGGTACTGCGCCGAATCGCCCAGCACACCGATTCACCAGTCGTCGGCATCAGCAACGAGGCATTGGACGTGCTGCGCGAGTACGATTGGCCGGGGAATCTGCGGGAATTGGCCGAGGTGCTGACCGACGCGGTCGAACAGTCGGCCGGCCAACGCATTGTGCCGGACCATCTGCCTTTGCGTTTGCGTCGCTCCGTGCGGGAAGAACGCTTTGCCCAATCGCTGGCCGGACGCATCGGCCTGAAACCGTTGGCCAGCCTCGATGTCATTCTGGAGACGATGGAACGCAAACTGCTGACGCTGGCCTTGCATCGCTGCAAAGGCAACAAGACCGAAGCGGCCCAATGGCTGGGCATTTGGCGTACCCGCTTGCTTCGTCGCATCGAAGCGTTGGGGCTGCAAGCGGACTCAGCACAAGAGGAATGACAGGGGCCAACCCAACTGGCACCGTCTCGCACCGTCTCTGCGAGGTGCGATGCCGAAGGAATGACACTGGCTTCGCGGACTATACAACAAAGCCTGAGTTCTCCTCTTGCGACGAGGGCAATCATGGGCAAGTATTTCATCTCCGGCGCGACCGGATTCGTGGGAAGTCATGTGGCCGATCGGTGTGTGCAGTTGGGGCATGAGGTCGTTACCGTAGCGCGACCGACCAGCGCGACCGGCCATTTGGAAAAACTCGGGGCCAAGATTTTCCTCGGAGATCTGAAAGACCCCGCGACGTTGTCGGCGGCCTTGGAAGGCGTCGAAGTAGTGGTCCATTGTGCCGCGAAGGTCGGCGATTGGGGGCCGATCGAAGAGTATCGCGCGGTCAACGTCGAAGGACTCCGCGGCTTGCTGGAAGCGGCCAAGACACAACCGCTGAAGCGCTTCGTGCATCTCAGCAGTCTGGGCGTCTACGAGGCCAGGCATCATTACGGCACCGACGAAACCGAACCGTTACCCGAACAGCACATGGACGGCTACACCCAGACCAAGGTGGAGTCGGAAAAGTTGGCGTTGGAATATCAGAAGAAGTACGGCTTACCGTTGACAGTGTTACGGCCGGGGTTCATTTATGGGCCACGCGATCGCACCGTGCTGCCGGCCATTCGGGCAGCGCTCAAGGAAGGCCGAGTGGTTTACATCAACGGCGGCCGAGCGGCGTTGAATACCACCTACGTCGGCAATCTGGTGGACGCGATTTTTCTGGCGATTGACAAGCCGAACGCGGTCGGCGAGGTGTTCAACATTACCGACGGCGAATTCGTCTCGAAACGGCAGTTTTTTGAAGCGGTGGCCGACGGCTTTTCTCTCCCCCGGCCGCGGCGGTCGATACCGTTGTGGCTAGCACGTTTTCTGGCTCGCGTGATGGAATGGCGTGCCCGACGCCGCAATGCCCCGACCGCGCCACGCTTGACGATGGCCAAGTTGAAGTTTATCGGTTTGAATCTCGACTTCAGTATCGCCAAAGCACGCACGCAGTTGGGCTACGAACCGAAGGTGGGCTTCCAACAGGGCATCCGCGAGGCGATCGAGTGGTTCCGCCAGAACGAAGTTTGACAGATGGGGGCATCATCCCTTCTTTCCCGAGCGGCGGGCTAACGCCCGCCGTGATGCATCCAGCCGCCGTATCGCATCCAGACACGGGGGGCGGATGCCCCCCGCTCAGCGGGGAGGGGCTTAGCGTGATAGCGTTTACGCTTTAGCCTTTAGGAACAATTCGTTGACCGCCTTCCAATTCACCGTGTTCCACCAGGCATCGACATAGTCGGCCCGTTTGTTTTGGTACTTCAGGTAGTACGCATGCTCCCAAACGTCGATGCCCAAAATCGGCGTGTGACCGTCCATCAACGGACTGTCTTGGTTCGGCTTTTTCACCGCGACCAACTTGCTGCCATCCCAAACCACCCACGACCACCCCGAACCAAATTGGCCCAGCGCGTTGGCTTTGACCACTTCCTTGAACTTGGCAAAGTCTCCGAACACCGGCTTGATCGCCTCGGCGAACTCGCCCACCGGCTCGCCTCCGCCCCCCGGCCCCATGATGTTCCAGAACAACGCGTGATTGGCGTGCCCCCCGCCGTTGTTGATCACCGCTTGACGAATCGCCTCGGGAACATTTTTGATGTTCTTCAGCAAATCTTCAATCGAAAGGGCTTCCAACTCAGGGGCGCTCTTCAAGGCGTTGTTCATTAGCTGTAAAGCGAATCGCGCTGCCGTTTCTTTTCACGAATTGCACGC
>CALEEC010000450.1 GCA_937949245.1 uncultured Gemmataceae bacterium
CCGAACCGTGGCATTGTTTGGGAACTCTCGCTCTCACTGTTGCCCAAACATGTGCGTTTGTTGTTGTTGTCTGCGACGGTCGGCAACGCACACGAATTTGTTAACTGGTTGAGCAACTGCCATCAACGGAAAGTCGAGTTAATCGAAGGTCACGAGCGAAAAGTCCCCCTGACCTATCATTGGGTGCCCGATCAATTCCTCGGCGAACAGTTGGTGGAGATGGCGAAAGGTAGTCCGAGTGAACGACGTACCCCGGCTTTGGTCTTTTGCTTCAATCGGGATGAATGTTGGTCAGTCGCGGAAATGCTCAAGGGACTTGATCTGTTGGGCAGCGAGCAACGCGGGCCGTTGCTCAAGGAGATCGAAGCCCTGAATTGGACCCAGGGAGTCGGCCCGAAGTTGAAGCAAATGCTTCGTCGGGGTGTCGGGGTGCATCACGCAGGTTTGCTGCCAATGTACCGTCGCGTGGTCGAGGACTTGTTTGAGAAAAAGCTACTCTCGGTCGCCGTTTGTACCGAAACCTTAGCGGCAGGCATCAATTTACCCGCTCGCTCGGTATTGTTGACTAGCCTGATGAAAGGACCATTCGGCAAAGAAAAGTTGATCGATCCGAGTACGGCGCACCAAATCTTCGGCCGGGCTGGGCGTCCACAGTACGATAAGGAAGGATTCGTTTACGCGATTGCCCACGAAGATGACGTCCGTTTGCTCCGCTGGAAACGCCAATACGACGCGATCCCTGAAGATACCAAAGATCCGGTGCTTCTCAAGAAGAAGAAAGAACTGAAACGCAAAAAGCCCACACGCAACGAACAACGGCAATACTGGAACGAAAGTCATTTCGACAAACTCAAAGCTGCTCCTCCAGGCAAACTTTATAGCAAAGGTCCCATTCCCTGGAGGTTGTTGGCCTATCTGCTCAAGATCTCCCCCGAGGTCGATAAGGTGCGAACCGTCCTGCGGAAGCGGTTGATGGACGAACCGCGCATCAAAGCGAGCGAAGTTCAACTCGAACGGATGCTACGCACCCTGGCCGATCATGGGTATGTGATTCTCGATCCCCCTCCCCCGCCCAAACCTGAAGATCCCGCGGCCAAGCCCCCGCCAGCCCCTCCTACGGTGCTAGCCACCCCGACACCGAAACTCGACCGACTTTTGGCGTTCCGAGCCGTGCATCCACTGTATGGGGCTTTCCTCGCCGATCAACTAGGTACGGCGAATCGGATTGAACGGATCTTGGCTCTGGAAAGTGTCTTAGAAATTCCGCGTCCGCTACTGAAGTATGTTCGCGTTCCCAAGGATCTTCCACTGGGATCGTTTACCACGGAAAGACTCGATCCAGAATTGATACGGCGTGGTCTGATGACCGCCCCTACTCCCCAAGGAAACGACGACGATTCCGAAGATGAAGACGGTCCACCGCCGATGTTCCCCGAGGAGGAACAACGACCGCCGAACTTCCCCGAGAAACTCCGCTTGTTGTTCGATGCACAATATCCCGAAGTCGATGATGTGATCACGACCGATGTCTGGATTGCTGGCGAGATTCTGCTGCAATTTGGTGGCAACTTCCATCTATTCATCAAGAGCCGCGATCTGACCAAACAGGAAGGGATTATCTTTCGCCATCTGCTACGGCTGATCCTGCTGTGTGCCGAGTTTATGGAAATCGAACCAAGCGAAGGTGATGCTACGGAGTGGAAGACGGACCTCCGCGAAATCGCCGATCGCCTGACCGAAACCTGCCGCTTCGTGGACCCCACCAGCACCCAAGAAACGATTCAGCTGGCCCATGCCGCCGACGTCGTCGAAGGGGAACACGCTCATACGATCGAACTGCCGTCGCTGACGGCCCCCTTGCCAAGTGCCGCTTCCGACTCCGATTTGCCCCTTCCCGAACCGGACGAAGAACCCAGTACTTTCGGCGAAGGTATCTTCGATGACTAAAACCCGGCAAAGGTGGCGTTGTACCTGATAGCATGTCGCAACGAGCCGCATTCATCCATGCGAACGGGAACGTGTTCCTACACGTCATTCTTTCAGCCGACTACCGCTGTGCCGGAAAAGCAAAGACCGAACCCCAGTTGCACTGGGTGTTCGGTCAGGGGAAATGGGCGGCGATATCGGCCTCGTGGGTCATCGACTCTCATCCACGAGGTGCGGCTGGCTCACGGACGATTTTCCACCGCGGCGGGGTTTGTCGGAGCCAGTTGCTGATAATACTTCACCAGGGCGGCATGGACGGCAGCGTAAGCATTCTCGGCGTTCCCTACTGCAGGAGCGAAACGCAGCCCTTTACTCGTCATGTGCTGGACCAATTCCGCTACAGTACGCCCCCGGGCCACATTGCCGCCACGGACCCACTCTCGGGCATCGGCTTGGCCTAACACCGTCAGACTTTCCCGCAGCAGGCGCAGGTAACGCTTAGCTTCGGAGTATTCGTTGAACGGTAGATTGTTCACGTTCCTGGCCAACGCCTCTTCCAGCAATTGCGTGCGATTGCTTAGGTCGCGTAGCAAATTAGGGTCTACCTTGCCGGAATCCGACTCAGCGGCTTGCCGATAGGCTTCTTTGAAACGCACGACAATTTTCTCACGGGCATCCGCCACATCGTCACCAGCGATGGCTTCCAAGCCCTTGGGCCAAGTGAGGTTGCCTTTGTCGCGTAGCAATCCGGGGTTGGCCGGCTCGGTCGCACCCACACGCGTAACACTCAGTTTACGGACAACTTCTTCATCCAGGGGAATAGGCGGTACATTTTTCTTGGGTAATGCTTCGATTGCAGTGAGAATGCTATTCAGCGACACCCCCGAGACGATTTCATTGGCTGGGGGGTTGTTCAAGCTACGGGCCAACAAATCTTTGATGGCTTGTTGGCGAACGTCCTCGGGACGCGGAGTACGTTCGCGTTCGTACAGCCATTCGTCGAAGATTTTGCGTTGCGTATCGACGCGGGCTTGTTTGACTTGCTCCCGTTTGAGCCACGCCATCTGCTTGTCGATCAGAAACTGTCCTTGTGCCCGATAGACATCGGCGGCACCGCTCATGTAATTTCCGTTGGCAAAAGGATTGAATCCCCACCAGGGCAACCCCGGGGTAAATGGATTGGGAAGCGATGGGAAAGCGGGATTCAACGTTCCTCCGACCACGCCCGGCTGGAGGTACGGATTGACTACCTGGGCATTTAGATGGGTAGTTCCAATCAGACAAACTACCCCCACCAACCATGTCGCCTTTCGTTGTGTCCAGTAGCTCATGGTGGTCACTCCCAAAGAACCAAGGATGTTCGTCGGCGGACGGTTTCCGATTTCCACTTGTCGGAAGGACGGCCTATCCCACCGTGCCGATCGGCCGTTCGTTCGGAAATCCAACTCTCGAACTCCAGCCTTACATTGTACTGAAGTAGCAAGTCTTTTCGATAGGCTTTCCCAGCGATTTACAGACTTCTCCGACAGGGAAAGCGGAAAACTCCCCACAATTGAAACAGTTTTTCTCCGTTTTTAGCCGGGCTTACAGCAATTCATGAATCGGCTCTGGATCTTCGAGTACCGGAGTCGGTCGGCCTGTGGGATCTAGGAGATGCAATTTCGGATCGATCCCCAGCACTTTGTAAATGGTTGCGTGGATATTCGACGGTGTAACCGGACGGGAATTGGGGACGCGTCCCAGGGCATCCGTGGAACCGATGATTTGTCCTCCCTTGACTCCTCCACCTCCCATCAGGCAGAACATTGCATTGCCCCAGTGATCCCGCCCAGGCGTCCCCATGCTGCCCGGAGGTCCACCGTTGCCCCCATCGTTCATTTTCGGCGTTCGGCTAAACTCGCCACAGAGTACCACGAGGGTCGTTTCCAACAAACCGCGATCATCGAGATCCTCGAAGAGGGACGCCGTCAAGGCATCCACCTGAGGCAAGAGCTGTTCGTATCCTACCTTGAGATTCCAGTGATGATCCCATCCTCCCAGATGGATCGTAACAAACGTGCATCCGGCTTCGACTAAGCGCCGGGCTAACAAAGCGGACTGGCCCCAAGTGTTGCGACCATAACGATCCCGCAACCGCGGGTCTTCTCGACTGATGTCGAAGGCAACGCGGGCGCGATCGCCTGTGATGAACTCGAAGGCTTCCCGCGAGAATTTATCCATAGCCGTCGATTCATGGACCGGCATCAGATGTCGCTTCACTTGATCGAAGTGTTGGGCTAACGCTCGCCGATCTTCCAACTGGTGCATCGTCAAGCCGGCAGCCAAGTTCAAGTTTTGCACGCGAAAATGGCTCGCATTGGGATCCCCCCCCGTGGGAAATGGGTTATGCTGCGTTCCCAACATATGGCCGCCGAAATAGCCTGGGTTCAAGCCAACACTCATCGCATACGGTACAGCCACGTGCCCCGGCATTCCAGGATGACGCGGTCCCACTTCTTTATGGACGATGGCTCCGATGCTGGGAAATTTCTGGGCAGTGTTGGCACCACTGACCCCCATGTGCTTGGTCGTCAGCATCAGATGGGCGGCACTGAAATGGTCCCCATTATTGTGATGTAGCGAACGGATGATCGAGAACTTGTCCGTCACTTTGGCTTGTTTCGGGTACAATTCGGTGATGTCGAATCCAGGAACCTTGGTCCGAATTGGCTGCCAGATTCCGCGATATTCGGCGGGTGCCTCGGGTTTCATATCGTACATGTCCATATGTCCCGGGCCACCATCGAGCCAAATCAGAATCACCGAGGTGTTCTTCGCTGGAGTGCTCGCCGCAGAAGCCCGTTTAGCCGCCAACCAATCGGCCAGTCCCACGCTAGCCATCCCTGCGACCCCTAATTGCAGGAAACTGCGGCGCGAGATTCCCTGACAATTCTTCGCAGCGGCACCAAGGTCTAGTCGAAACATGATTTGGCTCCTGAAGGAAGGTACGTCTTCTGGGTAGGTCTACTGAGCGTGCATCGCCGTCACCAATCTAGGCGGGATGAACAATTTATTTTGTCCAATGAAACAACTATTTTAGTCTCGCTTATCTCGTTCATAGCGTCAAGAGGATAGTGAATTTTCCATGCAGCAATAAAGAATTTTATTTCACCAAAAATGCTTGCAAAACTCGGAAACGATGGAGATACTTAATCAATTGTTGCATAATCCGCAAATTAGTTTACGCCCAATTATCCACTGAGGATTCGAGGGAATGCGTATCGTAAGTCCAACCGTTTGGTGCTTTCTCGTGTTTCTGGTCGGTTGCAGCGGATCTTCTGATGGTGGAAAGTTGGTCCCGGTGCAAGGCAAAATTACCTTGGCTTCGGGCAAACCATTGACGTTGGGATCGGTTCAATTTCAACCTGATCCTACCAAAGGCAAGTCCAACGCTCGCATCGCTTTTGGCACTGTCGATGACAACGGTGTTTTCAAACTGACCACTGATGGCAAAGATGGGGCTGTGGAAGGTTTCTACAAAGTCGTGATTGGCGATGCGATGCCCAAAGATATGTCTAAGATGCCGAAAGATGGCAAGATGCCTAGCTCGGAAGTTCCGCAAGTCTATCGGTCGTTGGAATCGACTCCTCTGACCGTCGAAGTGAAATCAGGTGCCCCGGCATCGACCTACGAATTCCAACTGATGAAATAGCGGCCTCTACCTCGATCGTGTGTCCGATCGATTTCTTGTGTTCCTACTGAGGATATGAACTATGTCCAGCATCCTTGCTCGTTGGCGTTCGATGGCGTTCACGCTGATCGAACTGCTTGTCGTCATCGCCATCATTGCTGTCTTGATCGGTCTGCTGTTGCCCGCCGTGCAGAAGGTCCGCGAAGCTGCAGCGCGTGCTAAATGCAGCAGTCAACTGAAACAAGTTGCATTGGCCGTGGCCAACTACGAAAGCGCCAATTTGGTCATTCCCCCGGCTTTTGTAACCACGACAGCACATGGAACGTTGCCCGGCGCTCCCATCACTAATATGAATGGAACGATTCACTGGCTGCTGCTCCCTTATCTTGAGCAAGAAGCGCTCTTCCGCAATTCCAACAATAATGCCAGCACGGCGGGGGTTCGCAACGTCATCCTGCCGGTGTATATTTGCCCTTCGGACGCATCTCTCCCCAGCAATTTGCAACGTTACAACTACGCCTCGACAAGCTATGCTGCAAATATTGTTGTGTTCAATCCCCGTGGAACTGCCAGCTTGCAAAATTCGATGCCGGACGGCACTTCCAACACGGTCATCTTCGGCGAACGGTTCAAACGCTGCGAACCCACCTCGGGAGGCTACACTGGCCCTGCATGGGCTATGGCTCCGCAGTTCGTAGGTCACTTGTGGGACTCCCCGGTTTTCGGCATGCGTGAAATTGGCTACGTCCACGATCCGAACTTCAGTTTTGCTGGAACCGTCTTGCCTTTGCCAGGCACCTCGTCGGGGATTCCGTTCCAGATCGCACCAGCGGTCACGGCCTGTACCTGGCAAGTGCTGCAGACCGCTCACACCGGATCTATGCAAGTGGCTCTGGGAGACGGTAGCGTCCGTGGAGTTTCTAGTGCGGTAAGTCTGACGACCTGGGTACGTGCTTGCCATCCAAATGATGGTACTGCTCCCGGCGCGGATTGGTAATCCATCGATCAACATCGCAGGACCACGAGCGAGTGCCCACTACTCTGGCGGATACTTGCTAGTGACTTCCTTTCTTACTCCCGTATTCCTCCGACCGCCATCCTATCTACACTACCTCGATTTCGTTCTCTATCGTAGCTTTCGATACATTCTCATTTAACGATTTGATTTAGACTGAGTTTTATGACGGCGATCCATCTGACAATGGTCCGCCATTCCGTGCCTCCCCATGCAGCGAACCGCGATAATCGTGAACTATTTCCCTCATTGTGGAACGATAGCGACACTTCGGACGCACTCAGGTGGGCGAACCTCGGTTCGCTAGATATATCGTCTAAGTGCAGAATCCAACTCCGCCTTGGATTCCGGTATCTCTCAGACTCCGCGAAGAAGGCACTGTCGGTCGTAAGTTTCGCCCCTTCGTGTGGATAGACACTCCAATAAAAGGAGAATTCAACCCTACTCCAATGGTCGGAAGCGTCTCGCACTCGCAATGCC
>CALEEC010000451.1 GCA_937949245.1 uncultured Gemmataceae bacterium
CTTTGAAGATGTCGAGTTTTCGCCAGAAGATGCGGCTCGCACCGAACTCGATTTCCTGGCCGAGGTCGTTGAAAAGGCCATCGAAGCCGGAGCTACGACCATCAACATCCCCGACACGGTAGGATACGCGGTGCCAGCCCATTACGCGAATATCATTCGCCATTTGAGAACCACCGTTCGCGGCATCGACAAAGTAGTGATTAGTGTTCACTGTCACAATGATTTAGGCTTAGCCGTCGCGAACAGTCTCGCCGCCCTGCACGAGGGAGCAAGGCAAGTCGAATGCACCATCAACGGTATCGGGGAGCGGGCGGGCAACACCGCCTTGGAAGAAGTAGTCATGGCCATTCGCACGCGCAATGACTATTTCCAACTCGAAACGGGCATCAACACCAAGTTGCTGCATCCGATCAGCCGTAAACTGTCGCACATCACCGGCATGCAGGTGCAACGCAACAAAGCAATCGTGGGGCAAAATGCCTTTGCTCACGAAGCAGGCATCCACCAAGATGGCATGCTCAAAGAACGCAGCACCTACGAGATCATGCGGCCCGAAGATGTCGGCATTCCACGCACCGAACTCGTGCTGGGCAAACACAGTGGCCGACATGCTTTGCGACAACGGATTCAAGATCTCGGCTATCACCTGGACGAAGCTCAATTTCAGCGTGTCTTTGAAAGTTTTAAGCAACTCGCCGACCGTAAAAAGGTGATCTACGATGCCGACATCGAAGCATTAGCCGAAAATCAACTCCACGCAGGTGCGGCGGCCTTATGGACGCTGGAGGCATTCACCTGCAATGCGGGCACCGGCACGCTTCCCTCGGCTGCCGTCTGCCTGTGGCACAAAGACGGAACGCTGGTTCGCGATGCCGCGGTGGGTACGGGACCTGTCGACGCCTTATTCAAGACCATCGAACGTATCACCGGCATCGAAGTTAAATTGACCGACTATCGCATTCGCAGCGTCACTATCGGTGAAGACGCCCAGGGGGAGGCTCATGTCGAAATCGAGTACGAAAATCGCCGACTCAGCGCTCGCGCCGTCAGCACCGACATTATCGAAGCCAGCGCCTTGGCGTTTTTGGAGGTGATCAATCGTGTCGCCCTACGCCAAATTCACGATCGACTGAAACCAACCGACAACATCCCCCAGGAAGTCGTACCGGCCCAAATCTAACGCTCCCCGAATCGGTGTGTGGAAAGAACTTACTTGCTCTCGCACCAAGGTTTGCCGCAGAGCCTTTCCTTTCCACACTCTCACCATTTACCGCTTAGTTTGACCGGAAAAACGAAAAAGTAGCGTTTTTCTATGGCTTCGTTTGGCAATAGCTGTGCTCTTGCTATATGCTAGAACGATGCCATTTTCGATTGACGATGCTGTTCCGAATCTTCATTCTATGGAGGTCTGTGATGCGTCTCCCCCGCATTTGCCGACGAGGAGCTTTTACACTCATTGAGTTGCTGGTGGTGATAGCTATCATCGCCATCTTGATTGGTCTTCTGCTACCGGCCGTACAGAAAGTCCGCGAAGCAGCGGCTCGGATGTCCTGCCAGAACAATCTGAAACAAATCGGGCTAGCCTTGCACAACTACCACGATGTGCATGGCAAACTTCCCCCCGGTGGAATCACCGAAGGCTACTGCTGTGCGACCCAATCGCGCACCAACTGGGCCATCGAAATTTTGCCTTTCATCGAACAACAAGCGATCTATCAACTGTATGATCAAACGGTGACCAACGAACATCCCAACAACGCGACGGCCCGCACACGATTCATCAAAACCTACCAATGCCCCAGCGACCAACCCGCCGAACTGCTCAATCCTGCTTCCGGCCCCGGCTCTGGACTGCAGTACATGACCAGTTCCTACCGTGCGGTATCCGGGCGAGCCAACATCACTAGTCCGCTGGGTTGGTTTGATAACGCCGAAGGTGCCGCATTACCGACACACTTCCGTGGTGCCTTGCATACCGTCTGGTCCCAACTCGGTCTGGGCCAAGAAACGCTCACTGGCATCACCGATGGCACCTCGAACACCTTGATGGTTGGTGAATACATGACCCGCACGACACCGCGTCGGCGTACCTTCTGGGCGTACACCTACACTTCGTACAATCAATCTTCAGTGCATCCAGCGAGCCATACTTTCTTAGCCGATTTTGACCGTTGCCAAACCATCTCGGCGTCGCTGGGGTTAGATAACCGCCCCTGCCGGCGAGCCTTTGGTAGTTTCCACACCAACGGGGCCAACTTTGTCTTCTGTGATGGTTCTGTCCGCTTCATTCCGCAGACGGTTGACATGAACATTCTGGCGACCATGGCCACGATCGCTGGCGGTGAAGTCAGCTCGCTGCCGTGAAAGGATCATCGTATGAAACGATTGCAACGATTCTCCTACGGGATCGTTATGCTGGCTAGTTTCCTAAGCGGCTGTAGTAAGTCGGGAAACTATGTTCCTGTGTCTGGAACGGTTTATCTCGATGACAAGCCATTACCAAATGTGATGGTAACCTTTCAACCTGTCGCATCCTCTGGGAATGATGCCCAAGGAGTCGGTTCCTTCGGTATGACTGATGCGAATGGTCGATACCAACTTGAAGTCTCCAGTTTGCAAAAGCAGATGGGGGCTTTGGTGGGGAAACACATCGTCCGCATCGCTACTCCGCCTCCCAAAGGGGGAAGCGATGACGACGCAGACAGTGCTGCGACTCCCAAGAACAAGAAAGGCTTTCAAGATCCGATACCGGCCCGCTACAACACTGAGTCGACTTTGACCTTTGAGGTTCCCCCGGGAGGAACTCAGTCTGCTGACTTCAAGCTGACTCGGTAAACACCTCACGATCCGTAGAATGCCTACAGCCGATCTTTCTCGAATTTGGAAAGACCGGCTGCAGTTTTTACTCGCTTATGCTCTTGCAAGCTATTTCGAGAATTCGGTCGTCAACCAACGAACACTCCACCGTTGAAGTCGGGAAAAGCGGCAAACCGGCCGGCTTCGCGGGGAGTCCCATCTCCGGGGATGTCCTTTCCAGGATAAGCGATCACGGTAGAACCGCTACCATCGCCTGATCCGGTGATCACATCGCCGAGAAAATCTCCATCCAGGTTCTTGACGGTCACCCGCACGCCCCCGCGATCGTCGGGATTGCCTGCGAAGAAGTTCCCCAACTGCACAGGATTGTTCGACAGCACCAGATCGCGGCCACTGACGATAAACACCCGTGGCCCGCCACCGGGCCCTCCCCCACCCACAATATCGGCAAATCCGTTGCCATTGATGTCTCCCAGGGCAACAAATGCACCGTTGCGCAAACTCGGCTCGAAGAGGAAAAAGTCGGCGAACAACTGCGGTGGCCGATTGATTCCCGGAAGAAGGAATCGGCCATCATAGCCGGCCACACGAGGTCCTCCCCCAAAGCCTGCGGCCACGAGCAAATCGGCGAAGCCATCGCCGTTGATGTCTCCCAATGCCGGCCTAGCTCCGCCGCGGAAGTTGGGATCGTCGATTCCGAAGAAATCGATCAACTGCACGTTGTTCTTCACATCGAACAATCGAACGCGTGGTCCGCCGCCTTCATCCGGGGAGATGGCAATTTCTGCCGCCCCATCTCCATTGACATCGCCCACCGCGACAAAAACCCCTCCGAGGAAAGATGCTTCAAAGGGAGCCACGCTGAAAATTTCTTGATTGGTCTTACCGTCAAACGCCCGCACCAAAGTTGGCACTCCGGGGCCAGTGCCAACGATCAAATCCTCCACGCCATCGCCATTGATGTCCGCTACCGCAGTGCGTACCCCTCCGCGGAAATTGGCGGCAAACGGTGCCACTTGGCCAATCTGGTTGCCATCTGCGTCGAAGAGTTTGGCGATTGGTCCTCCCCCCTGTCCAGCTCCTACGCCGAAACGTTGCGGCAAGGGAAGTAACGGATCACCTTCCAACGCAGCCACGGTCATTTGCGTCAGACCAAAAGAGCCGATCGCCGAGGAACCGACCAGAACAATCGAACCATCGAATCGCAAGGCGGCGGCGTTGGCAAAATCCGAGTTCCCCACTCCTCCCAAATCGAAAGGAATGGTCACTGCCCCCCCGGCAAAACTCGTATCCAGCGAACCATTGCTCAAGAGCCGAGCTGCGGCAAAGTCTGAGTTCCCCGAAGCGTTCGAGAACCCCGTCAACACAATTCGGCCGTTCGGTTGCACCAGCACTTGCGTCACCGACGATACCACACTCGACGGAGGTATGCTCCCCGCAGACACAAAGTTGACGACGGCTTTGCCCGCAATTCCGAAGGAGCCATCGAGAGAGCCATCGGAATTCAGCCGAGCCGCGGCAAAAATCGATCCCGTGCCTTTCCCTGCGGAACCGGCGACGACTATCCGGCCATCTGGTTGCAGGGCGAGGGAGTTAGCCAAATCGAAGCCGTTGGGGATCAAGTCGAACTGCACCACGACTTTGCCGGTCCCCGCGAAGGAGCTGTCGAGATTTCCCGAGGCATCTAGGCGAGCGATGGCCATTGCCGCATCTCTCCCCGCTTGAGCAGTGCCAGCCACGACGATACGGCCATCGGGTTGAATTTGCACCGCGTTGGCGCGATCGAAGTTGCTTCCTCCGAGATTGAAGGGGATCGTTTGTTTGCCACCGTTCGCGAAACTACCGTCCAGCGAGCCATCGAAGTTCAGCCGAGCGATGGCCATGTCGGCTCCGTTTTCACCGACCACGACAATTTTTCCATCGCGCTGAACCGCGATGCCGTGGGCAGAATCGAAGCCGCCAAAATCGACCAAGACTTGTCCTTTGGTGCCGAAACTAGAGTCAAGCGTCCCGTCGGGATTGATCCGAATGATCGCAAAATCGGAATTCCCTGAAGGAGCGATCGACTGCCCTGCGACTAAGATCGCCCCATCTGGTTGCACAACGACAGCATTCGCTTGATCCTGACCCGTGCCTTGCAGAATGATGTCGTAGGTGACCCCACCTGCGCCACCGAAGGAAGGATCGAGGCTGCCGTCACGTTGCAGGCGAGCCACGGCAAAGTCCGCGAAACTCGCCCCGAGGTTTTTAGCTTGACCGACGACGACCAACTTGCCATCACGTTGCACCGCCACAGCTCGGCCAGTGGAACCGATGTCCAATCCCTCCCCGAAACTGATTTGCGTCTTCCCCGATACCGCAAACGACACATCCAACTGACCTGCGGAAGGAGCATAACGGTCTTCCAATCCTTCCAACTTCGGCTGATAGAACCGATGCTGCGCCACGAATCTCCCTCCTCGTCGATCATGATGCTGGCTGTGGAGTCTGACGAATCGCCCATCGGCTTGTTCTTAGGCAAAAGTGAAGCTCGGATGTTCGTTTACGATCCGCTAGGTCATCCGTTTAGCCACTTTATGCGGTCTGCACCAATTCCGCAGCCTTCCCCGAAATTTATGCGAGAACCCGAATTGCAACGGACAATCGCCTCGTGGAAGAGAATGGCAGTTCCACAGCAACCACAGATCATCGATTTGCCAATTCCATCTCAGTGAACGGAGCTTAGCCGGCAAGAGGTTTCCTCTAGCAAGAAGAATCCTCATTTGGCATACTAAATCACGTGTAAAATTCCCGGCTTCTTGGCGATTACTGCGATGTCACGCCTACCAGATGGTTCCAATCGAATTCCCTTCGGTACCCTGGGCCGAAATCGATCGATGTCGGAAATCAAACGATCGATCTATGGCCTTGCCATTGAGTGGCTTACGCTCAATCAAGGAGTTGCTCCCTCCAGCGATACGCAACGCTCGGCTCTGCGACGTGTGATCGAGCACATCTGCGATGTCGAAAATCCGCTGTTGAATGCGATGGAACGAGAGTCGTTGATCGAGAGTATTCTCGACGACATGCTCGGCTGCGGTCCTTTAGAGCGATTGCTGTGCGATTCGCGCGTCGAGGAAATCTTGGTCGTGGCTCCTGATCAGGTTTGGGTGCGTCGAGGCGACCGCCGTGAGCGCTCGGACGTTACCTTCGACGATCAGGAACATCTTCGGCAGACCATTGAACGGATTCGCTCGCGATACAATTTTCCAGGATCTGCTTCTGCGTTGTCCGTACAGGGCGAACTAGCTCCCGGCACTCATTTGCTAGCGATTGTGCCGCCGAGTCGGATTCTGGCATCGCCAATGGTTCTGATTACCCGCACCACGGTACCCAGCCATCGGCCTCCGGCCGCGGAACAGCCGCCGTTGGATGCGCAATCCGACCCCTGGTTTCCTCATCGGAGCAACATCTGCAACTTGTTAATCTCGAAACTCGTTCAAGTGGGCGTATTTGATCTGAAAGTCCTTCCGCCGCAACGACTTCAAGAAATCGTCGCGTCTCTGACCCGCGAGTATCTCGAAGATAACCAGATTCTGCTGAACGAAACGGAACAGGCGGAACTTGTCGCCGCGGTCCTGTCGGGAATGACGTTGTAACCTCCAATCAACCACTACTGACATTCCCGCAGTTTTTGGATGATGGCTTCTTCAAATGCGTGATCGCGACCTTTGGGAATCCAACCACCGGAAGTGGTGGCTGGATCGACAATCTGAAATTGTCGATCGACCGTTTGCGCCTCGCGGAAGGAGGCAGCCCCTGCCATGGCACGCATCGGTCGGGGCAGATCCTGCAATTCGCGATATACGGTCACTTGAACTCGAAATCCGCCGATCTCAGCGGCCGTGATCTGCACCACGCAGCGATGCCGCATCGATTGCAACATGGCTAACAAACGCTCGCGGCGATCGGGGGTGCTTGGTTTCCAGAATTGGACAAATCCTGGGGCAATCCGTGGATGGGTTTCAATGCGGCCATCATAGCGATTGGCGTAAGCGATCTCGAAGTAATCATCGAGGACAGCAAGCACTTTCTCGAAAACTTCGGCATACGCCATCGGACTGGGGTCACCGGGTCGAATGAGCACTGGGTTTTCGACATCGACAATGTTCGGCTTTAGCACAACCGGATTATCGACCCCTGGCCCGCTGACACAGCCGACGTTGGCGATCAGCAACCACGCCAGCGCACCCCAAGACGCCGAGCGAAACGCCTGCCGCATCGCGTTATCCCCCTTCCACGATGCCGAGATCCTGGACTCCTTCCCCCGAACGTCCAGAGCGATCCGTCTATGCCGCCTGAACGACTTCTTGTCAAGAGCGGTTCTGTCGGGGGGATTGATGATTCATAACCATCCTTGACCATGTGTTCGAGTTGCATGATACTAAACTGCTAATCTGCTTTCGTTGCACGGATAGTTGTCGAAAGGTTTGCCATGATCAAAACTTCCTGCCCGCAATGTCAAAAGGTTTTGTATCTCCAGGAAAATACGTAAACATCCTTCGTTGCTTTTCCAGTTTGCTCGAAAACCTTTCAAATTTCTAAGACAACCAGGACATCTATGAATCAATTAAAATTCAAACAATCTCAGGCCTATTCATCCTTCGCAGATCCCGAATCACTTTTCATGGAAGAGTTCCAGCCAGAATCCAGGAAAAAGATGACAATGGTATTAGGATTGATTGCTTTATTGGTGGCACTTGTTGGATCAGGTGCAGCTTTCTATTTTTTCGTGCTTTCCAAACCTAAGAAAAGTCGATACCAACGATACGAAGAAGTAGCAAGTGTTGACGAAAAAGAAAAGGATAATCAGTCCGAAGTCAAAGAACCCAAAACTACGGAGAAACCTAACACTGCTTCTGATCCAGCGGAATCAACCGAAGATCCCAACGCTGTTCGTCCCCCGGCTTTGGATCCCAGGAGACGTTTGCCGGGCGAAACTACCGAGGCGTATTATAGCTTCGACATGGAAACGACACGCTGAAGATAATCGAGGCGAAGAACTAGCTGACGGCGCAAGCCGTTCCCTATGAACGGTTTGCGCCTGATGGGATTGGCTCCAGTCACTCATTCTCCGCCATAAGCGACGAACGCCGACCAATGCGGGCAATTCGGCCAACGTTCGCGGATCGCCGTTCGGGCTTGCTGAAAGGCCTCCAACGGAGCCAGACCTTGCCGGAGGCGATTCGCCCACTCTTGCACGAACGCCAAGCGTATCGCCTCCGGCACCGCCCACAGACTCCAGATCAGACATTTCACCCCGGCTAAGGCGAAACTACGCACCAATCCAATGACACCACCTCCGGTCCGTTGCTCCCGCACCGGCGTCTCCGTCGTGGGTAGAAGCAGCCAACGAACCGCACGCATCTTCGCTGTCACCTCTCG
>CALEEC010000452.1 GCA_937949245.1 uncultured Gemmataceae bacterium
TAGACGAACCGACCGCTTCGAGAGATGGACTTCTCGAAGCGGTCGTGATTGTTGGTTGATCCTTGTAAGTGCCTCGTTACTGCGAGGAGTCCTGGCTCAGAAGGCGTTGGCGTCTACCATATCGCCGTTCGACGCGGTGCCCAAAGCGCTAAACGCCGGTTGGCTGATGTTGAAGCGAATCGCACGCACGGCACCATCACAGAAGACAAAGTTGACCACTCCCGTGTGAGACGAGCCGAACAACCCACCACCGTAGCCCGTGCCGCTGGTCAGGTCCGGTTGCGGAGGGCTGTTCGTCCAACGGACCACGTCATGGTCCCAGCCGGCGGTGTAGCCTTCGTTGTCATCCGATTGATACTGGCCCAGAACTGCCCGGTTGATCCGTTTTTCGCCAACCAAGAGCGTATTCGAGGTTCCATCGGTAATGCTGACCAATGTCAAACCTGTGCCGAGACCTTGGCGGATGGCACCGTTGTTGCTGCCGTTGCTCGTGGCATAGTCCGTCTGACCGTGAGCGTAAGTCCCGGCAGGACCGTACCAAGCGTTAATGGGCGGCAAGATGCGGATTCCACCGCGAGACGGACAGAAATAAGTTTTGATACCCGCACCGATAGCCAAAATTTGGGCTTGAGCGATCGTGGTAGCTGAGCCACCCCGCCAAACGGCTTCTTGCTCAATGTAAGGCAGGATCTGATAGAATGCACTGGCACGTTGTGTGTTTAGCGCACCGGGAGAACCCACCGCGATGAACGTTGGCGGGTCCATCCAAGTTACTCCTCCCGATGGCAGCCGACCCATGGCATCATGGAAATTGTGGAAGGCCAAGCCGATCTGCTTCAAGTTGTTCTGACAACTCGAACGAGCAGCCGCCTCGCGTACCTTTTGCACGGCAGGCAATAACAAACCAATCAGGACAGCAATGATGGCGATCACGACCAGCAACTCAATGAGAGTGAAGGCAATACGTTGCTTCCAGGAAGAGCGATTCCGCATGGAGAGAGACTCCTAAAAGAAAGATTCAGGAAGATGGGATGGTGGTATCACTGGGCAGAACTGATGGTACTCTTATCTTGAATTGAAGTCAACCAAATAATGAGAGAAAAGACGCAGAAATTCATTTTTCTCTAGTTGATAATTGAATCAGTAATTTATGTATATGATTGCCAAAAGGAACGCCGGACAGCCTCTTGCAGAGATTGCACTTGAACGGGATAATTCGTCATGGTATCCGACATGCAGGAAGGAGTCGGTGGTTCCTCGCAAAGGGTCTGCTCTATGTCGCAAACGGCAACCGATGGAGTTTCTGCTCACGATCCGGTCGAGCGCTTGTTGCACGAAGTAGCGCACAATCCGGCTCGCCGAGTGGAAGTCCTTCAGAAGCTACTCGGGGAAGCGGTTTGCCGGCGGATTGGCATTTATCCCTTGCCGGATGGCTTCAAATTGTCGGTGGTCATCCCTGTTTACAACGAGGAACGTTGGATTCGAACCATCATCGAACGTGTGCAGGCGGTTCCTATACCGAAAGAAATCATCCTGGTGGATGATTGCAGCACAGACGGTACGCGGGACATTCTCAAAAACGAGATGGAGAAAGTTCCGAACATCACCGTCATCTATCATGAAAAAAATCAAGGAAAAGGTGCTGCTCTGCGCACAGGGTTCCGACAGGCTACTGGCGATGTCGTGATCGTTCAAGATGCCGACCTAGAATATGATCCCGCAGAGTATCCGCAACTGATTCAGCCCATCGTCGATGGCCGAGCTGATGTCGTGTTTGGATCACGCTTCATTGGCGAGACCCATCGAGTACTTTACTTTTGGCACAGTGTGGCCAACAAAGGATTGACTTTGCTCTCGAACTTTTTCACCAATCTCAACCTCACGGATATGGAAACCTGTTACAAGGTTTTCCGCCGAGAAGTGATTCAGAACATTACCATCAAATCGAATCGTTTTGGCTTCGAACCGGAAATAACGGCCAAGATTGCCAAAAAACGCAATCCAGCTTGGCGGGTTTACGAAATCCCTATCAGCTACTCGGGGCGAACTTACGAAGAAGGGAAAAAGATCGGCCTGAAAGATGCGTTTGATGCGTTGTATCGCATTATCCGTTTCTGGATCGCGGATTGAGAGAGAAAAATGATCATCACAATCGATGGCCCCGCAGGTTCGGGCAAGTCGACTGCGGCACGGACGCTAGCGGTTCGCCTAGGCTTTGATTACCTCGACACCGGCGCGATGTATCGCGCCATCGCTCTAGCTTTGTTGCAACAGGGATTCGACCTCGAAAATCTACCGCCGCATCTGCCGTTGGATCACATTCAAATTGATATGCGCCCCCCGTTGGTGTTCCTCAATGGGGTCGATGTCACTCAAGCGATTCGTTCTGCCGAAGTCACCGCTGGCTCCAGTAAAGTGGCCACGCATGCCGAAGTGCGGCAATTCCTCGTCGAGCAACAACGCAAGATTGCCCAGGGACGAAACATCATCTGCGAAGGTCGCGATCAAGGGACGGTCGTCTTCCCGCGGGCAGAACGCAAATTTTTTCTGACGGCCACTCCCGAAGCCCGTGCCCGGCGACGCTTGTCGGATCTCTTAGCGCGGGGGGAAAAGACCGACTTGGAGACGGTTTTGCGCATTCAAGAAGAGCGGGATCGCCGGGACGCATCGCGTCATCTTTCGCCCCTTCGGCCTGCCGAGGACGCTGTGGTGATTGATACGACTCCCCTCACACTTGCCGAGGTGATTGATCGGCTAGAACGAGACATTCGCGGATGAATCTCTGGTTAGCTCGCCGGTTCTATGACACCGTGTTTTGGACGGGGTGCCTGACTTTCGGCATTGGGTGGAGCCTGCGAATCTTTGGCCGGCATCGGGTGCCGCGTCGCGGCCCTGTACTGGTGATTGCCAATCATCAATCGTTTTTCGATCCGTGGATCGTCGGCATGGCCGTGCCACGTTACTTGACGTATCTGGCTCGGCGAACCCTCTTTCATAACCCCTACTTCAGTACTTTGATTCGTGCTTTGAATGCGGTTCCCGTCGATCAGGAAGGCATCGGCAAAGAGGGGCTTCAGGCGATGCTCGAAGTTCTGGGCAAAGGCCATGCCGTCTTGGTCTTCCCGGAAGGGGAGCGGACGCCTCATGGGAGGATGCTACCGTTGCAGCCGGGGATTTCTTTGTTGATCAAACGTGTCAAGGCACCAATCGTGCCGATCGGCGTGGCGGGGGCTTTTGATGCTTGG
>CALEEC010000453.1 GCA_937949245.1 uncultured Gemmataceae bacterium
TGGAATCAATTCGACCGGACCTGATCAAAGGGCCGTTCGTGATGCTGTCGCCTCATCAACCGCAGCCGACGATCCCCGAGAATGCCATTCGTTGTTACATCAATCCCACAGGATGTTTCCTCGTCGGGGGACCTCATGGCGATTGTGGCCTGACAGGACGAAAAATCATCGTCGATACCTACGGTGGCCGGGGACGTCACGGCGGAGGCGCATTCAGCGGCAAAGATCCGACCAAAGTAGACCGTTCGGCCGCTTACATGGCACGCTACATCGCCAAAAACATCGTCGCCGCAAAACTGGCTCGCCAATGTGAAGTGCAACTGTCCTACGCGATTGGTCATCCTGAACCACTGAGCATCTGGATCAATACCGCAGATACCCTGGCCAAAGGACTGACCGAAACGAAGTTGATTGAGGTGATTCGTCAGGTGTTCCACCTAACCCCTAAGGGGATCATCGAATCTCTACGACTCCGTCAGCCCATCTACCGAGAAACAGCGGCGCACGGCCACTTCGGCCGCGAATTGCCTAGCTTTACCTGGGAAACCGTCGATAAAGTCCACGATCTCCAAAAAGCGCTTGGCTAAACCTGTGGCTCTGTAACAGCGTTCCGTCCGTGTAACATCAGATCTTGTTCACTCTCCACCCTGACAAAACGGAAGGCTCTTCTGGAAATCTTCTCCACAGAAGGGCCTTTTTCGCTTTTCCTCGATTTGCTTCAGGACTACGAGATGAGATCGGAAACAAAGAAATCTCCGTGATTTTTCTTGAAATAACACGAAAGATCCTTCAAACTGGAAAAGGTAATTGGTGCAAATGCTGCTGCTTTCTAATCTCCTTCTCTCCAAGGAACTCGTTATGAAAGGTTTGAAGTCTCGCCTGCATCAATCGCTTCGGCAACTGCCTTGTGCATTCACTCTGATTGAACTGCTGGTTGTGATCGCAATCATTGCCGTTCTGATCGGCCTGCTGCTACCGGCCGTGCAAAAAGTGCGTGAAGCAGCCGCACGGACCCGTTGTTCCAACAACCTGAAACAGTTCGGCTTGGCTCTACATTCGTATCATGACATCCACAATCGTTTTCCCCCGGGCGGCTTGCAAGGACCGATGAACGCGCCCACCTGGAGTTGGGACGATGATCGTGGTACTTGGTTGGTCTACACCCTTCCTCACATGGAACAAGAAGCTCTGTTCCGTCTTGTGCCCAATTGGGATACCTACAACTCTGCTGGAACAGCCAGATTAAACCCGACGTTTGCCGCTGCGCGTCCCCCGTACATGCGTTGCCCATCAGATTCCAGTCTTTTGGACCGTGCTGTATCTAACTATGTCGGCAGCTTAGGACCACAACGAGTGGGTGGCCCCTGTGGATTTAATCCACATCAACCTTTGACCATTGGTAATCTTCATCTTGATAACCCAGATCATGGCAACACGATCAGCGCTAGTCAGCTCAAAGGGATGTTCGGTCGACTCGGTCCCATCATCACTATGGCTTCGATGAGTGATGGCACCTCGAATACGATCCTAGTCGGTGAAACCATTCCTGAATGGCACGATCACTTTCATCTCGTGGATCACAGTTGGTCCTTCTTTAACGGTGGTGCTTCTCACGCCTCGACAGTGGTGCCGATCAATTACCGTTCGGACGCCCCCAACGGTTGCAGCCCAGCCAATCGGGCACGCGACAATTGGAACATCTCTTGGGGCTTCAAGTCTCGGCATACGGGAGGAGCGAACTTCCTGTTCGGCGATGGCACGGTGTCGTTCATTCGTGATTCGATCGATATGCAGACTTACCAACTTCTGGGTTGCCGGAATGATGGTCTTCCGGTGACTCGGCCATAAAATAATTTGGCTAAACCGGACTCCAACTCACACGCCCACGGACTTCGGTTCGTGGGCGTGATTGTTCGTCCCCATTATTGAGGGGATTCCATGTCTCTACCACCTGTCGCATCAGTAAGCGAAGATCGTCTTGCGGCATCAACCCTCGAAGATCGCCTTAAGGTTCGGGCACGAGCGCTAGGATTTTCTTTGTGTGGCATAGCCCCGGCCACTGCGGCGGATACGTTCCCTGCATTTCAACGCTGGCTGGAACATGGCTACGCCGGAGCCATGGATTATCTCCATCGCCAGGGGCCGGCCCGGCAGCATCCCCAATCGATCTTGGCTCTGGTACGTTCCGTCGTCATGCTCGGTTGGAAATATGCTGCCGCCCAAGACTTACCGACCCCGCCCCACCATGGTAGGATCGCTCGCTATGCCCGCGGAACCGACTATCACGAGGTGCTCTGGCAGCAATTAGACTTACTGGCCGATTGGCTGAACCAGGAAGTTCCTCAGAGCATCTCCCGGGGGGTAGTCGATACCGCTCCGCTGCTGGAACGCGATTTTGCCCGACGAGCCGGACTGGGGTGGATTGGCAAAAACTCCATGCTGATTTCCAAACACGATGGTTCTTATTTCCTTTTGGCCGCCTTGCTGACCTCGGTCGAGCTACAACCCGATCCGCCTCACCTGACCGAACACTGCGGCTCTTGTACCCGTTGTCTCGAGGCTTGCCCGACCCAGGCCTTTGTCGCTCCGAAAGTTCTCGACGCCACTCGCTGCATCAGTTATTTGACCATTGAATTGAAAACTCCGATCCCTGAACCGCTGCGTTCGGGGATCGGCGATTGGCTCTTTGGTTGCGATGTCTGCCAAGAAGTGTGTCCCTGGAACCGCAAAGCGGATGCTTCGATCGGCTTCCCCGATCGCCCCGAATGGGCAGTCATCGACTGCATCGACCTCTTGTCATTGGACGAAAACCAATTTCGCGCCCGATTCCGCAACACGCCGATGAAACGGAGCAAACGTCGGGGTCTGTTGCGTAACGCTGCTATTGTTTTGGGCAACACGGGGGACCAGCATGCCCTTCCCGCTTTGCAACGCGCGGCCCTCGATGCCGACCCGATGATCCAGCAAGCGGCCCTCTGGGCGATCGAACAAATCCAAAGACGGCTCACCGGGACGAAGTCTCCATCATCCGAGTTCCCCTCGAGTTTAGAGGACGGCGATACTGTGGTGGATAGCACCGCGGACGTGGCGAAGTCTTCAGCGTCCCACCTATCATAAAGATAGATTCCTACCACACTTCGGAGGCGATCGATGATGGCTGCTCCGGTGATGATCTATTTCGATGGTTTGTGCCCGCTGTGTTCTCGAGAAATCGCGTTGCTGCAACGTCGTGCCGATCCGCAGCGTGTGGAATTTATCGACATCGCTGCAGCCGACTTTGATGCGGCACAGCACGGACTTGATCCGCTAGCCGTTCATCGCCAAATGCACGTCCGCGTCGATGGACAACTCTATGTTGGTCTAGATGCCCTCATCGCTATGTGGGACCAAGTGCCGGGGTTCCGTTGGTTAGCCGCCTTTCACCGATTTCCCCTGATTTACCCGTTGGCCAAGTTGGGGTATCGGCTGTTCGCCTGGATTCGGCCCAAGCTCCCCCGTCGGCGTTCCGCTGTCTGCAGCACGAGGGCTTGCGATCGTAGCAATCGCTGAAATCGGCAGCATCGAGAAAAGCGATGATACCTTTCCCTTTTTGCTCACAGAACCGGTTAATCGCATAGACAGCACCGCTCCTTTCGCGTTACCCTGAAAGAGAAAAGGGGTTCATCTTATCATCACAAGCTTTGCTCGCCCCTAAGGAACCACGAAAGCTGCGATCCGCTATGCAAATGCTGTCTACTCTCCGCTCTCGCGGTCTGCTTCCTGTCGATGCGGATCGCTCGATTGCCGAAGCACTGGCCGCCAACGCCGGCAAACCGGCTCATGAGATGCTGATTGAGAAAGGCTTCGTCAAGGAAGAAGTGCTGCTGCCCATCCTTGCCGAAGAGTTCGGCATGGAACTGGTCGATCTGACGCAAGTGGAGATTGAGCCAGAACTTTTGCGATCGATGCCCCTGAAACTGATCCATCGCAAAAATCTCATGCCGATCGCCCGCGACAACGGCACGCTGATTGTCGCTACCGGCGATCCCACGGATGTCTACGCGCTCGATGAATTGCAAACGCTTACCGGGCTGGAAGTTCGCCCGGTGCTAGCCAGTTCGCGGGAACTAAGCCGACTGATCAAATCGCACTTCGGCGTTGGGGGCGAAACCGTTTCCGCGATCATCGAAGAACGCGCCGCGGCTGCGGACGGCGTGG
>CALEEC010000454.1 GCA_937949245.1 uncultured Gemmataceae bacterium
AGCGTTGCGTGGGCGTCTTCTGGAGGCACTTCCAGCAAATCCATTCCAGATCGCGAGGAAGGTGCGGCCGAATGTCTCTGAGAGGCTTGGGTTCCTCTTGGCGAACTTGCAACAACACTTCAGCCACGGTATTCGCTTCAAACGGCGGGCGGCCGGTCAAACATTCGTAAAGAATCGCCCCAAGAGCGTAGATGTCCACTGCCGGCCCGATGGGGCCGCGGCCTTCGATTTGTTCTGGGGCAACATATGCCGGAGTGCCCAGCAACTCCTCCTGCTGAAGACGATCTGCTCGATCCAGACGTTTCGCAATACCGAAGTCCCCGATTTTCACACTCCATCCTCGGAGAGCAACACGTTGCTGGGTTTCAGGTCGCGATGGATGATTTGGTGGCGATGGGCGAAAGCGATGGCTCGTGCCAGAGTTTCGACGATCTCTGCCGCTTGCCGAGGGTCAGGAAGTTGTTGCTGGATTCGCCGTTCTAATGTCCCTCCCGAACAGTACTCGAGACTGAAAAATGGAACTCCATCGTGTTCGCCAATCTCATAGATGGCCACGATGTTCGGATGCTGCAATTGCGCGATCGCCTCAGCTTCCGCTCGGAAGCGGGCGAAATCCCCGGGGTCGGCCATGCGGGCGTGACGCAGTTGTTTCAGAGCCACGATCCGATTCAGCGCAGTCTGTCGCGCTTTGTAAACGACTCCCATCCCCCCTTTGCCGATCTGACTGAGCAATTCGTAGCCCGGAATGCCTCCCGCGTTGGTGATGGCTGAGATGGTGAAACGCTGGCCAGATTCGAGATTTTTCGGAGTTGGAATCGAGATATGAGGTAATGTCCCCGAAGTTTCCGAAGGATCACTGGAGGGGGGCAAAGGTACTGTCGAAAGGATAATTTCCTGCTCGTTCGCGCGGTTATCCTCTCCCGACGCCGGGGCCGTCGTAGGCGACGATTCCGATCGTACTTGTCGCTCGTCACTCATCGGAATCTCTCGATTAGCGGCGAATTGCGCGACATTCGGGCGAAATCTGGATCATTCCCTCATTTCTGGAATTTTACCGCTTCCGTTCATGCAGAGAAGAGAAAAGCCCCCTTCCTTACAGATGCGTCAGCTCTCCTGCTCGCCCTGGCCTATTTTCCTGACGCATCGAGGCGACGCAGGAAGGCTCCCGAAACCGCCCAACTCTGCAAGGCCAAGTGCGTATTTTCCCCTTCGATGGCAGCAACACGAGGGCATGGACACTTTTTCGGTTCCCTCCTTCGCGTACAGATCGAATCGACATTGCCCTTCAGACGCGAAGCCGACACAATAAGCAGATGTATCTTCGCTCAGAACAGGGATGTGTTGGCATCTATTGCTTCTTTCGGATTGGCGATGGCCATGAGTCAGAAAGTGTACATTGAGACGGTTGGCTGTCAAATGAACGTATTGGACAGCGAGTTGGTCGTCGGCAGTTTACGCCGTCTAGGATATCAATTGGCCCATGAGCCTACCGAAGCGGATGTGATCTTGTTCAACACCTGTTCGGTTCGCGAGCATGCCGAAGAGAAAATCTACTCTGCCCTAGGCCGATTGGCCGGGCATAAGAAGCGACACCCCGACAAAGTGATCGGTGTGCTGGGTTGCATGGCTCAGAAAGATCAAGAGTTGGTGCGCAAACGCGCTCCTCATGTGGACATTGTCTGCGGCACCGGCCAACTCGCGAAGTTGCCGGAACTGATTGAAGTGGTGCGTCAAACGCGAAAACCTCAGTTCGCGTTGAGCTTGGGCCGCGCGGAAGCGAGTCGTAAAGAGGTCGAACAAAGTTTCGAGAGCTACGATCCGTCCCGCGATCCATCGATGCGACCGACCCCCTTCCAAGCCTTTGTCCGAACGCAATTCGGCTGCGACAAGTTTTGCACCTATTGTATCGTCCCCAGCGTGCGAGGGCCGGAACAAAGCCGACACCCGGACCAAATCCTCGGTGAAGTTCGACAACTCGCCGACGAAGGCTGCAAAGAGATCACCCTTATCGGTCAAACGGTCAACAGTTATCGATACCCTCTGGGAGACGGCCGAACCGTGCGTTTGAGCGACCTTCTCGAACGCATTCACAATGTGGCAGGTATCGAACGCATCAAATTCGTGACGAATTTTCCCAAGGACATGACCGATGACTTATTGCAAGCCGTCCGCGATTTGCCGAAGGTCTGCAAGTACCTGCATGTGCCCGCTCAATCGGGGTGTGATGAAGTACTCAAACGCATGAAACGGCTATACACCGTCAGCTACTATCGCGAAATGTTGCAGCGCTGCCGCCAGACGATCCCCCAAGTAGCCATCAGCAGCGACTTTATTGTAGGCTTTTGTGGAGAAACCGAAGCATCCTTCCAGAAGACTTGCGACCTCGTCCGAGAGGCGAAGTTCAAGAACAGTTTCATCTTCAAATACAGCGCTCGTCCGGGCACCAAAGCGGATGCACTGTATGCCGATGATGTTCCCGAAGAGATCAAGAAACGACGCAACAACGATCTTTTGGCAATCCAAAACGCGAACAGCTTGCAAGATCACCTCCAGCAAGTCGGACGCTCGGCGGAAGTGCTTGTCGAAGGGCGCAGCAAATTGGCCCATCGAAACACCCACGGCTTGATTCAATTGACAGGTCGGACTATGACCGATCACATCGTCGTATTCGACGGTCACGAACGCTTGATCGGGCAGACCATCCGCATACGCATTCGTGAAGCCAGCCCGTTCACCCTGTACGGAGACGTAGAAATCTCCGAGAGCGTCCCGGTGGAACCCGCGATGGATTGGAGCCAAGCTCAGGAGGATTGCTGTGGCGATTTCGGTGCGGAACCGAAGACTTACGAACCCCGGCGGATCGGTCTGCCTGTCGTCTGAGCAACTGATGCTTCTATTCGAACAGCCAAGCAGCAGGTGGACTTGATTTCTTAGCACTCGCTCTGCTAAAGTCCGAACAGATGACTTAGCAATGCCTTGGCAAGGACGCCTCCAATGCATGAGACGATGCCGAAAGCACATCGCCGATACCAGTATTTTCTCTTCGTTGTGATGCTGTTTTTGGTTGCTCTAAGCGTCAAATATTCGGCCAAGGCAACCAAACCCGATCGTTTTGGCGAGCAAACCCGCTCTGCCTTCCTTCGCTGGCGTGGACAGATTCAGGATCTCGAAGCCGGCGAAAACATCTATCAGATGCACAATTACCCCAATCCGCCTATCATGGCGATGATCCTGTGGCCATTGACCGAACTCCCCCCACTAACGGGGGCATTGACGTGGTTTTGGCTTAAAGTCGCCATGACCGCGTTGGCTTTCGTCATGTTGTTTCGAGTCGTCGAAACCGAAGGCCAAAGCATCTCGCCGAATGCGAAAATCCTTGCCATCTTACTGAGCGCCCATCCGATCATAGGCGATCTCACTCATGGCAACGTGAATCTGTTTATCATGTTTTTGGTGGTTGGGTGTGTGTATACCTTTCAGCGCGGTTATGATTATTGGGCAGGTCTGATATTAGCTTTAGCAATCACTTGCAAAGTCACCCCTGCTTTGTTTCTGTTGTACTTCACTTGGAAACGTGCCTGGAATGTCTTGCTCGGTTGTGCCATAGGGTTGGGGCTGTTCGTGATTCTAATTCCTAGCTCTGTACTGGGTTTGGAGCGGAATTGGCAATTATTGCACAGTTGGTTCGATGGAATGGTCCGTCCCTTCGTGGTAGAAGGTCAAGTTACTTCAGAACATCCCAATCAATCTCTCCCCGGATTCCTTTATCGCATGCTGAGTCACGAACCCTCGTTTATGGCCTATGTGAATAACCGCCCCACACCGACGGAGTATCATCATTGGATCGATCTGGGACGAGAGAACGTTCGCTGGCTTGTAAAAGGCTGCATGGCTGCCTTCGCGGGTTTGATCTTATGGCTCAGTCGCTCGCCGATTGGTAGCGGTTCCGCCGAAGATGTTCGCCGCGTTCGTCAGGGATGGCGAATCACCGCGGAAGCGTCGATCATCGTCTTGGGGATGCTGCTGTTCAGCGAGCGTACCTGGAAACATCACGCAACCACTTTGGTGCTTCCTTACACGGTTTTGGCTTATTGGCTCACTCGAATGCCTCCAGGAAGCGTCCATAAAGCCATCATGGGTTTACTCACCCTCGTCATGGTGCTGAACTGGACCACCGGTTCGACTTTGTTGGGACCGCGGGGAGCCGATCTCGCTCTGGTTTATGGTGTCTACACCTTTTCGTATCTGCTCTTGGTAGGTGCTATCGCACTAGCCTTGCAAAGCTCTGCGGACCATGCTTCCGCAAATCACGCCGAACGTCGCCTGGGGGCCGATCCATCGATTCGCTCGGCGGCATGAACTTTCTGGCGTAAGACTTGCCATCGCAGTTCGGCCCATTGCTCCGGCAATCGCGTGGGCAACGGCCCGACGGCATCCGCCACGGCCCGACGAACTGTATCGATCCAGGCACCATCGCAAATGCGTCGCTGCTGGATGGCCTCCCACAATCGCTTCACCAAAATAGCTGGCACCGGCGCATCTGCCTTGTGAGGTTGAACAAACTCGCCCTCCTGATCTGCCCCGACTAGCAGCTTGATAGGGGGTTCGCTCCATCGCATGGAGTACACTTTCTTATCGGTCGATTCGATCCACCAACCAGGGTGTCGAGAAGCGATCTTTCCCAAATCGTTCCGGTCAGAGCGTGATTCAGTCCAATAGACGAACAGATCGAAGGGGTGGTTTTCGGAGTAAGCATCGATCTCGTTCCATAAAATGCCTCGCCAGCGCCTCGCGAAGGTCGGCGAAATCAGCGGTTGCCGCGGATCGATGCACCAAATGATCTCGAATGAGGCACTCAATTGCTCGGCCCAATGTTCCATCACGGTGCGTTCGTTGGAGGAAACGCTCGGTGCAGGAGCCAACCACGCTAGTCGCGGTCGAGATGGGGAAATCGACCGACCACGTTGGTACAGCTTTTCGATGGTTTGCGCAGCTCGTTCTGCGGTGTTCTGCCAAGTGAATTGTCGCGCGTGCTCCAACCGCTGACGCAAACGCCTATCGCGATCTTCCGCTAACGCTGCCTGCAACCCCAGGGCCATGCTCTTGGGCGAGTGGGGATCTACCAACCAAGCCACAGCCCCGCAGTATTCCGGCAACGACGAGCAATTGCTGGCGACCACCGGCGCACCGCAATGCAGTGCTTCCAAGATCGGCAATCCTAGACCTTCATACAACGAGGGGAAAAAAAACAGTCGGCAATCGTGGTAAAGTGCCCGCAACTCGGCATCTTCCACGAACCCGATGAGTTTGACATGGCCTGTGATTCCCAACGAATTCACTTCATTTTGCAATTGGGGCCATTGCTTGCCATCGAGATTGCAGACGATGACCAAATCCAGCTTCGCGCGTAACTTTGGGGGCAACTCGGCGAATGCTCGCAAGGCACCGCGTAAATTTTTACGGTCATCGATACCACCAACGTACAAGATATAATCCCGCGAAAGCTCGTAGCGGTGCCTGAGTTGCTGCATTCGCATTTGATGCGATTCAGGATCATCCTGGGAGAAGAATTCTTCGGCAGCTCCAGCAATGTTTACGACCTCGGGATGATTCCCCTGACAAAACCTACGAAGATCGTCTGCCGATGCCTCAGAGATGGCTAGCACTCCATCACAGCGAAGCAACTGACGCAATCGCCGCGGATACCATTCAAGCATCGCCGTTTTGCCGAGATATTCCCTCCCCCATACCAACGGGATGAGGTCGTAAAGCACCCCGACACAAAGCGGATGCACCGAGTGAAACCGAGGGATCAGGGCAAGATCTTCAAAAACACTGGGCAGCAAGACCACATCAGGGCATTGCCCGGCGATCCAATCGGCTAGGTAACATTCGTTCAACGGACGATTTTCACGAAGCATCGCTGCCGGTGGAGTAAATGGGCAGATTTCCACCTCAGGAATTCGCGATCGATCGATCGCCGGCAAAGCCGTGTTTTCCAAGAGGGAGAGTTGCCAATCTGGACGTACCTTTGTCAGAGCGACGATCAGATTCCGCGTATATCGGCCAATGCCGCGGAATCGTGAAGTCGGTGTCTGCAGCGCTTGAGCGTCGATGAATAGCCTCATGCTGCAACCTCACCGTCATCGAGTCGATCGTTCTCCCACCTTGGTTGCCGCACCGCAAGCCGTCCTGATTGAGGATGCAGACTCAGGGCAAACTCTTGCACCTCTTGGCGTAGTTGCTGCTGCTTCAGAGACAATTGCTGAATTGACTTCGACCAATCGCGATGCATTTGCTCCAACAGATCGATCACGGTATGGTTAAACTTCGTCTGCTGATCCAACCACGGCGCAAGCAACCATCTCAGCAGCTTGCGTAGTGGTGCCGCCAATAGATGCCCCCACCCTGATGGTGCGGCCACCGATAGCCCCAACAACCCCGAAGTCGGCTGCAACTGCGAGCGAATGGCCGCTTCAAGTAGGCCGATTTCCTCAGGTTCCGCACTGCTGCTGTCACTCCCTTGCAATAGCGAAGCCCCCAGACCATGACGCAAGGCCGTGGCTAAATCGCTTGGATCATACGCGGCAAGATGGGGACCGACAAAACCTTGCATGATCCGATCCTCGCAAGCCGGACATCGAATTCTGCGACACGACAAAAACGGCAAATTCAGCGATCCGAGCAAAAAGAGTATCGGTTCCAGACTTGGGAAGATTGAGCGATTTCAGATGATCCATTCACTTGGCGAATCCAGAGAAGTCATCTCGGCCATCGCGTCGGGTCATGGCGAAGTCTCCCCAAATCGGAATCTGTTGCGTTGTTAGCCTGGTAGTCGCGGCAATTAGTATGACCATGCCCACCTATGACAACAGTCCAAGCAACGTAGGTCTGCTTACAACCCCTTGAAGGCGTCATCGTGTCGAATCCGCGATCCGGCCATTGTCCTCGTTGGGAGCATCTGCCAAGCCGACGGGGACCCTTTGCGTGAGAGGTTTGACCACGCTGGGTCTAACACTACCTGAATTGCTGACCTCGTCCTCGAATCGGGCCGTGGCTGCTCCGAACTCTCTGTCACGGGAAATCGGGGCTACATTTGGCCGAGCCAAAAACTGTATCTTCCTGTGGCTTCAAGGTGGGCCACCTCAACATGAAACATTCGACCCTAAGCCGGACGCACCGGTCGAGATTCGCGGTCCGTCCAAGCCCATCGCCACGACTGTTGCGGAGGTGCACTTTTGCGAATTGCTGCCTCGCACGGTCCGGCACTCGCACCGACTCGCCGTGGTTCGCTCCCTTTCCACCCGAGACGACAACCACGACGTGAGCGGATATTGGTCATTGCCGGTGTATCCCTACGGGCCGGGCAGTGCTCGCCAGATCAAGCCCAGCGACTGGCCCTATTTCGGCTCGCTCGTGAAAATGCTTAAGCCGAGTCAGAAAATGCCCGCCCTCACGAGCGTCTGGCTTCCCGATGTCATGCGGCTCAACGACAACGTGCAGCCTGCGGGGCAAACAGCAGGCTTCCTTGGCAAGTTGTGGGAACTCGAGCGGTTCGTCGGCGCCCCTGCCTCCGCCGACTACCACATTCAGGGCTTCGACGTTCGCGAGGAACTGACGAAAGCCCGCTTGACCCACCGGCGACTGTTGCTCAAGCAGATGAACCAGAAGGTGCCCTTGGATAGCAGTGCGGAACCGATTCGCGCCTGGGACCGGCTATCTGAACAAGCCTTTGAACTGGTGACCTCGGGAGCAGCTCGCGCCGCCTTCGACTTGTCGCGCGAATCGGAACGTACCCGTGACCGCTACGGCCGATACACCTGGGGGCAGTCGTGCCTGTTGGCTCGCCGACTCATCGAAGCGGGGGTGCGGTTGGTCCACGTCAACTGGCCTCGAGAACCGGGCGACTCCGCGGTCGACAACCCGATGTGGAATACCCACGCCCAAAACGCCGATCGCCTTTAAGATTTCCTCTGCCCGATGTTCGATATTAACTTCAAGCGCTGATAACCGACCTGAATGATCGCGGCCTGTCGTCGGAAACGCTGGTGGTAGTGGTCGGCGAGTTTGGTCGGACACCCCGGATCAATGCGGTGGGCGGTCGTAATCATTGGGGCCATTGTTTCAGTGCTGCCTTCGCTGGGGCAGGCATCCGCGCCGGTTCGGTCGTCGGTGCTAGCGATAAAAACGGAGCCTATCCCGTCACCGAGCTGATCACCGGCAGCGACTTCACTGCCCGATCTTTCACCTTCTTGGCATTGACCCCGGTGGCATGTTCATGGACAAGGCGAATCGACCTCACCCTATCTCGAAGGCCAACCCATTGCCGGCATCCTGGGCGACCCACAACCGATTGCTTTGTGTACCCCTGGGGGCGACCTTGCTCTGGTCCCTCCTTACGATGCCCGCCTGCTGCTCGACAGCGATTTTTCCTCGAAAATGCCGCTGGTTCCTTGTGCTCCCCCCTCGCGGGAGAAAGGTTGGCGTGCCGCCCCACTCGAAGGTACGTTCCGAGTGGCGAAAAGCTAACGGGCGTCTTCAATGGTTGCGATGCCACAACCGACCTTGCTGAGGAGCTAACCGCTGTTCTCGCGCAGGAAATTCGTAATGCTCGCGGGGGCAACTACACGTTCTCGATCGAGGCCACCGGTGAAGCCGATAACGCTGACCACTTTGATCGCGAGTTTGCCTCGATTTTGGAATGCCGTTTATCGTTGATTCGGTTTCAAGACTCCACGAAAGATCCCCGCGAGGCGATCGAGTTGGGCAGCACAGTGTTCCAGCCCAAGTTTGGCAAAAAACAGACGTACACGGTGGATCGATTCCTCGGATCACGCGGCGGTGGCAATAATTTTTCCATCGGCAACGGCTTGGGCGTCCGGCTGACGATCCGCAAGAGAAGTTCTGGCCGGCTTCAGACCAAAGGACGCGTGGGGTTGCGCATCCACGCGGTGCAAATCGAATTCAGTCCTGTGCCCCGTGACGAGAACAATAGCGAATGATTATGAGGAAGGACGCCCGAACAATGGCCCCTCGGTGCGAAAATCTGGTGTGACTCAAATGCCTAAGCACCAACTATCGGCCAAGGATCAGCGGCACCGACGACGCCATCTAGGACCGCTTGCGGCTGGTGCCGTTCGTAATTCGCATCCCAGAAGAAGAGCGCCGGCCGATGGACCAGATGCTCCGTGAGTTTAGCGACGAGCTGCCGGGCATTCTCAGCTGGGCCATCGCCGGCTGCCGCGATTGGCAACGCCACGGCCTGGGCGAACCGCCCGAGGTGCGGATCGCCAGGGCGGATTACCGCGACGAGATGGACACGCTGGGCGAGTTTCTGGCCGGGTGCTGCGTGCTGCGGCCTGACGCGCGGGTGAGCAGTCACGACCTGTAGGAAGAGTACAAACGCTGGGTCCCGACGCCGGCGAGCTTGCCTGGTCGCACAAGCGGTTTGTCCAGGGGCTGGAGCGGCGCGACAGCCAGCTCGGCTTCCGCAAGCAGCACAAGCGCTCTGACCGGGTATGGCAAGGCATCGGCCTGGCGTGCATGCCCGCTTTGCCTACATGACGGATCGCGTGAAGGATGTGAAGGGTTGAAAAATCGCGATGCTTCACACACCCCTTGCGACGCGCTCATGAAACAGCAAGCGGCGGGGA
>CALEEC010000455.1 GCA_937949245.1 uncultured Gemmataceae bacterium
GATCGCATTGCCCGGCACATTGCACCGATCGACGCCGCTTGGCAGATGGAATTTTCCCACCTCGTGGCACTCCCCGAGCGCATGACCACGGTGCAGGAAACTTTCGCCGACACCGGCGGCTTGCATGCGGCCGCGTGGTTCAACCTTCTAGGCGAGGTGCAACTGCTGTACGAAGATGTAGGCCGACACAATGCCCTCGATAAGCTGATTGGCGCACTGTTGCTCAGTGGCCAACTCCCGGCAAAACGAGGCGGAGTCGTGGTGTCGGGACGGGCGAGTTTCGAGTTGGTGCAGAAAGCGGCACGAGCCGGTGTGCCGTTGTTGGCTGCCGTGGGAGCGCCATCGAGCTTAGCCGTCGCGTCGGCCGAGCGGTTCGGCATGACCTTGATTGGCTTCTTACGTCAGGACCGCTGCAACGTCTACTGCGGCGAGCAACGCATTTTGTTCACCGGAAGCACTGCGACGTCCTTGTGAATTGTCAGAAGATGGACTGGCGCGAAGCGAGGGCGAAGGCTCGTCGGTCTTCCGCCGACACGACGAGCGCCGCGAAGTTACTTCTTGGCCGGCATGGCATCTTTCTTGTCGGCGGGCGTTGGAGCCGCGGCCGTGGCGGGAGCTGCAGTAGCGGGCGTGGCTCCCGGATCAACATAGTCGATGGGGATCGACAGCAACTCGGCTTGACCGTTCAGCGGACCACGGGTGCCCGCTGCTTTCTTAGCCGCGGCCACCTGTTCTTTGGTGATCGGCTCCGCCTGATTTCCCCAAGAGGCTCGAATGTACGTCAGCACCGCAGCAATCTTTTCTTCGCCCAGCGACGCCCAAGCCGGCATGGCCCCGTTGTAACTGACCCCCTTGACCGTGATCGGCCCGTTCAAGCCATACAACAGAATCCGCGACAGCCGGGCCACCGAGGCTTGATCTCCCGCAACCCATTCTGAACCTGCCAGAGGGGGGATGCTCGGCGGATTGCCTTCGCCCTGCGACTTGTGGCATTGGGCGCAGTTGTTGTTGAAAATGCGTGCCCCTAGGACCATCGGTGGTTCGGGGGCCGCTTCTTTCTTGCCTGGTCCCCCGCTGCCTCCGGTCCAGGTGAAGCTGCGGTCGAAGGTGTTGGCTTCCCAACCGCCGATCTTCGTTTGAATGACCATGTAGAAGGTGCCGTAGCACAACAGCGCCCCGAAGGCGAGCGATACCCACAGCGGCACCGGCTCGAAGCCGTCGTAGGGTTCGGGGGGTTCACGCAGGAACGGCGCGTATAGTTCGGTCGTCTCGAATCCCTCTCGCTTGTCGGGGTTTTGGTCCAAGGTCGAGGGGAAGTCTTTCTCCGTGCCGACGAGATTCTTACTCACTCTTGCGCCTCCGGCAACATGATCCGGTTGTGATCCAACACCGACAGATATTCTACCAACGCTTTCGCTTGGGGGGTGGGTACGATTTCATAGCCCGGTTCCGGTGCCCATTCCCCCTGAAGTTTCAGAGCATCGGCCGAGGGTTCCCCGGTGATGCGTCGCTTTTCGTAGAGGAACGCGAACGACGGCATCAATGAGCCGGGCATCATCATCCGTGGGGCATACAGGTGCAGATGGTTCCAGTCTTTGCCCCCCTGTCCGCTCCAACGTCGGGCCACGTTCGCTAAGTCGGGACCAGTCCGCATCGTGCCCAACAAGATCGGCTTTTCGTAGATGTAATCCCGCTGCACGGTTCGGCGGACGCCCCAGTTGCGTTTGATGTCCGCACCGTTACCGAAATGTTCCGAACGTATCTGCTGGCTGTGGCAGTACATGCAGCCGTTGGCGATGTAGACTTCACGCCCATAGGCGGCTTCGCCTTCCAGCGGCCGGGGGTACATCTCTTCCACTCCGTCATCGGTCGTGCCTTTGATCGGTTGGACGTTATTCATCTGCACATACGGCGCGAACACCAATCCCAGCCACGACGAGGCGAAGGTGAGTGTGATGCCGAGTAGCAGCGTTACCGTGCGATCCATAGTTGCCTATCCTCAGAACCCTTCGCCCCCGCTTCCGTTGCGAGGCCGAAGGGAAAAACTTCGACTTCCAAGCTCGCCCTGACGTTTCGACTCACTAGTCTGCTAGGGCAACTTCGACTTCGACTTTCGACGGACTTTACCTTGCCCCCGGGCGCTTCGATTTCGGTTCTCGGTTCGCCCGGGAGTTGCGCATCTCGACTCACCGGCTGGCCAAGGCGACTTCCGCGGGTGTAGCCGTGCTGCCGTTGAGTTCCGCTTCCACCTCGGCAGAGGTCTTCTCGCGGAAGAACGTCGGCCCTTCGCGACGGGAACCCACGCCGCAGATGTTCAGCACGAACAGGATTGCCCAGGCGACATGCCCCAGCGACATCATCGCGCCACCGATCGATCGGCAGATCAACCACGGCAGTTCGTTGCTCATCTTCTGGATGAACGGATAGTCGGGATTGTTCATCTGTCGGCCTTCAAACCAACCGCTGATCGACAGCGAGGTGAAGTAGATGACTATGCCCACCGAACACAGCCAGAAGTGCAGCCGAATCAGCCGCGACGAGGCCCATTCTTGGCCGGTCAGACGCGGCACCATGTAGTAGAACACGCCGAACATGATCATCGTGAAAAAGCCATAAGCTCCCAGGTGAGCATGGCCGACGGTGTAGTTGGTGAAGTGGGCTACCTCAGAAAACTCCCGCAGGGCTTCGATCGCTCCTTGGGCACTGACGGCGGTGTAAGTGATGGCACCGAAGACGACAAACCGCAGCGAAGGGCTATAACGCAATTGCCCCATGTGGCCAAGCATCGTCATGTGATGATTCACACCCACCGCGATCACGGGAATGAACATCATCATACTGCCGACGGTGGAAGCCGATACCATCCATGGCGGGATGGGGCCACCAATCAGGTGATGCATGCCGGCCCAGCTATAAAACAGGGCCAACGACCAGAAGCCGATGATGCTCAAATAGTAGCTGTACACCGGCCGGCCGATCACCTTGGGGATGATGTAGTATGCGGCACCAACACCGATCGGCGTCAGCCACAGCCCCAGCACGTTGTGGGCAAACCACCAGTTGCAGGCCGACTGCACCACCCCGGTAGCCGGGGAGTAGATGTTGATGATGACCGCGACGGTGTACAACCAGGGCATCCAGAACATCGCCCCGAAGCAGTACCATAGCGTCACATACACATGCGATTCTTGCCTTCGGGTGAAGGTGACGATCCCCCAAGCCGCGACGATGGCCAACGAGACGATCAGAAACGGCGGCACAAACGGCGGAAAGTCCAGCCATTCGACGCTGGTGCCCAGCCCTGCTAGGATGCCGATTACCCCAGCGAAGATACCAACATTCCAAATCGCGGCGGCAGCGATGAGGGCGTTCGGATAGATCAACGGTGTTCGGCTCAAGCGTGGCACCAACCAGAGGATTCCCGCGATGCCCGCTTGGGTGCCCCAACCGTAGCCGATGAGACTCAGGTGCGTCATCCGAGTCCGTCCGAAGGTCTGCCAGGCACCACCGTGTTCGGACCAACGGATGTCAAACACCCAGGTTCGCAGCACCAGCCAGAGAGCTGCCGCCGCGACAAAAGCGAACGTGCAGAAGCCGATCTTGGCATCGAGCGACAGATTCTTCGAGCGTGCTATCAGCACCATCAGAGGGACCGAGAGCAGCGTGGAGATGATGCCCAGTTCCATGATCACCCGCACATCGAACCAAGGAATGTGCATCTTGATAGAGGTGACCAGGCCGAAGAACGAGGCCCAGAGTAGCCAGAACGTCGCGCCAGCCAGCCAAGCTAGGGCGGGGAGTCGGCTAGCAGAATCGATCGCAGCCCGCTCCTTCGCAGCGCGGCATTGTTCTTCAGCCAACGCACCTGCGTCGGCATTCGATACGTTCGGCGAAGTCAGGCCGTTGACTACGGTGGATGCAGCCATACTAACTCCGATGAGATGCTTCAGACGAAGAATTCTTGGTCCCATGCGAACGCGGAGCATCGGGGAAACGATCGGTCACCCGGCCTACCGGTTCATCCGCGTCAAAAATCGAGCGACTGCTTTTGTGAAAGTTCTCGAACTGACCGTTACGGAAGCTCCAGGCCATCGCCAGAATAGCCGCCCCTCCGAAGAAAACGATCGAACCGAGAACCGTTGCGTAAACAATAAAATCCGCCATGATGCATATCTCGCGGTCAGGTGGTGCGGTGCTTCCTTCTGCAAGTATAGCACCGCGTTGTAAGGAACCGAACCGGTGTTACTTCTTCCCGGGATCAACCTTCGGTGCCGGTTCCGCTTTGGGTGCTGGTTCCGCCTTGGCATCTGCTTTGGGCGTTGGTTCCGTCTTCGGAGCCGGTTGCGGTTTGGTGTCAGACTTAGGGGCCGGTTCTGTTTTGGCATCCGTTTTCGACTTTGGTTCCGCCTTGGGCGTCGACTCTGTTTTCGGCGTCGGTTCGACTTTGGGCGTCGGAGCGGTCGCTGGTGGTGCAGCTTTGGGCGGGACCGGGAACGGCAGGCGTCCCGTTTGCACTGCCGCTTGCAACAACTGCGCTCGCGCTTCCGCTTCGCTAAGTTGAATCGGTTTGCCGGTCGCGTCCACTTTGCGGGTGGTCAAGATTTCTTCATCGGCCGCGCGGACGGCTCGAAGTTTCTGTTCAGGCGTCCGATCCGTTGAGGGAGCGGGTGTCACCGGCGCGATCACATACACCGTAATAACTAAACCGGCAAAGAGCAGCAAAAGCAACAGGGTGGTAATGATCGGAACTACAGGGCTGCCCGGTTGGGCTTCTGTAGTGCTAGGTGCGGCATCCGACATAGCAAGTTCTCTCCAAGGGAAACATCCGCCGAACTCCCGAAACGGTAGGTCGGCGGATGATGGGGGGAAGATCAGTCTCCGAACTCGTCGTTTTCAAAATGGATCGACTCCTGCAACCGCGGATCGCGGATCGGAATGATCGGGTACTGCTTCAATCCCCACAAGGTGCAAATGCCCAGAATACTGAGGAACATCACGACCGAGGCCAGATCGGTCATGCGTAGCGGGATTTCGCCTTTGACCGCTCCACCGACGCGGTCGGACAGTTCCGGTTGGATCTGCCAGTACAGGTCGTACATATGGAAGAACAGAATCCAAGCCGAGGCGATGCCGATGGTCAGCGGATTGCGTTTGTTAGCACGCGGCAACAGCAGGAAGAATGGAATCACAAAGTAGCAGATCGGCAGGAAGATGCTCATGAAGAACCAATCTCCCTCGCGGCGACGAGCGTACCATTGCGTTTCTTCCGGGATGTTGCCGTACCAGATGAGGAAGTACTGCGAAAAGGCGATGTAGGTCCAGAACACGGTGAAGCCGAACATCAGCTTGCCCATGTCGTGGAGGTGTTCGGAAGTCACGGTGTTGCGGAGATAGCCGGCCGAACGGAGGGCCAGGACGATCAGAATGCAGGTCGTCATCGAGCCGCGGATGCCGCCGGCCCAGAAATAGACGCCGAAGATCGTCGAAAACCAAGTGTAGTTCAGCGACATAATCAGATCGAACGCCGTGAATGTCGCGGTCAGCCCCAGCAGCAGCACGCCCGAAGGCGCCAACCATTGCATGCTACGCGACAGACGCACATCGCCGGTTTCGTCCTGTTGCAACGACCATTTGCGGAGCGTAATCGAATACGCGAGCCAAATGGCGAAGAACACGGCGAAGCGGAAGATGAAGAACACCGGATTCAGGTAGGCTTGTTTCTTCTGCCATAGCGGATCGCTAGCACAGGCTTCGGCGTCAGCCCATTTGTACAGGCCGCCGTCTTCGGCCAGGACCGAGATGGCGATCGGCAAGAACAGGCCGGCCAGCACCACGAGGGTGCGGGTCATGTTCTCGAAGATCCGTCGAATGACGGTGGACCAACCCGCATCGGCAACGTGGTGGATCAGCACCCAGAAGAGTGCCCCCAACGAAATATCGAGGCACAAGACGTAGCCGAACAGGTACGAAAACAGGAAGCGCGACTTGCCTGGACTGTCGTCGAGGAACAATCCGATGACCATCAAGACCGCCGCGATCCCAGCGACGATACAGAAATTGCGAAGCAGGTTTTCCGCCCGATCCGCTGCCAGCCTGGGCTGGTCTGGAAGCGACTCCGGGTAGGTCAGACTCGCGGTACTCATTGCGTTCAGCATCCCCAAAGTAGTTCCCGGATCAGGGCTGTTTGACCGTCAGCAACGGCGATGGTGCTTGAGCGTGTTGCAGCACCCGCAGATAAGCGACGATAGCCCAACGGTCCATCGGTTTCACTTGATGCCCATACGCGGACATCGTTTGTTTGCCATTGGTGATGACATCGAACAGGTATCCATCAGGAGCTTCGCGTAGACGATCTTGGTGATACGACGCGATGCCCTGCATGCCGTATTCGGCGGTGATTCCCAGACCATTGCCGGCCCCCCCGTGGCAGGGCAAGCAATTGATCTTGTAACGTTCCGCTCCACGATCCAAGAGAGCCTTCCACCCTTGCGGATTTTTCCCGCCAAAATGGAGTAGCACTTCATCGGGGATGTGTTTGACCCAGTTGGGTTCCCGGCGGGTCTTCATCGTCTTTTGCTGGAGCTTCTTTTTCGGATCACCAGGATCGGGGATCTCGACGATGTCTTCGTATACCACATCGACTTCCGGCGGACTGCCGATGCCGCGGTAGACGGCGTCATTAGCCCGTAGAAGTTCTTCGTTGGAATGCCGTAGCATGCCGGCGTCGCAGGCATAATTCGAGCCGGCGTAAGCGATGGTTCCGGGGAGCAGCGGCCGCATGGTTCGGCCGTCGGCGAAGAAGCGCGTCTCGGCCTGCGGTGTGTATTTTTGCTGGTACTTCATGTCCCAGAACACATGCCAAGGGGGATTCTTACTCAACTGTCCGCGGAAGCCGAGGACGGCCACGACCAACACCGTGGCCCCGGCGATCCCGCCATAGATCAGGTAGGGTGCGCGCATTTGGGGTTCACTCCTCCACGATGCCGATGTTGTAACCGCCCAGTTTCTTGAGCGTTGCTGCCGTTTCGGTCTTGTCGAACTTCGGATCGTTCGCTTCGACCGTCAGGAAGAAGCCATCTTGGCTAGCACGATCGAACGTTGGGTGATAATCCTTCGGATCGTACAGCTTCGGCAGACCACACAGCCACACCAAGCTGAGTACGGTAAACAGCGACGCCAACAGCACCGTCAATTCAAAGCAGATGGGCACAAACGCTTCCCAGGCTCGATATTGCTTGCCACCGACGATAATCGGGTAGTACCCCGCGGTGATGCCGAACTGCAACACCACGGCCGTCGCCAAGCCGGTGAACGCGCCAGTCAAGGTGAACAACGGCAATCGCGACCGAGTCATGCCGATCGACTTGACCATGCCATGCACCGGGTACGGGGTGTAGGCATCGAGGGTCTTGTAGCCGGCGTCGCGAAGGGTGCGTGCGGCATGCATCAGTTCTGCGGGGCCGGCAAACTGAGCGATGATCGCATGCGTCTTGCCGGAACCCGGATTCGGCCCGTAGATCGGCACTTCGCCATTGCCGTTGCCGTTGCTGTGGCCATTGGTGTGCCCGTTGCCAGAGGCATGGCCGTTGTTCGCGTGAGCTTCGGCCGGTTTGGCATGGTCGCCTTCGTGTTTCGAGCCGTGTTCATGTTCATGCTCGTGCCCATGATGATGCGGATGGGCGTTCGGCAGCACGCCCTTGACTTCCGCAATCGCGATCATCGGCAAGAAGCGGATGAACAGCAGCGTCAGCGTGAAGAACAGGCCAAAGTCGCCGAACATCTGCAACCAGTCCACCCACGACGGCACGAACAAGCCCCACGAACCGGGCAAAAAGTCGCGGTGCAGCGATTGCACGATGATCACATAGCGTTCAAACCACATCCCCAGGCCGACCAGCACCGAGACGATCCACAACGCCCACGGATTGGTACGGCAGAACTTGAACCACAACACCTGCGGCACGAACAGGTTGCAGCTGACCATGATCCAGTACGCCCACCAGTAACGGCCGCCGTTGGGGTCGAAACCAGTACGGTCCATGAAGATCTGCGTTTCGTAGGGCACGCCGGAGTACCAAGCGATGAAGAATTCCATCGCGTAGGCGTAACCGACGAGTGTTCCGGTGGCCAAGATGAACTTCGCCATGACATCGAGGTGCCGGGTCGTGACAACGTGTTCTAGGCCGTAGACGGCACGCACGGGGATCATGCACTGCAGCACCATCGCGAAACCGCCGAAGATGGCTCCCGCGACGAAGTACGGCGGGAAGATCGTGGTGTGCCAACCAGGAATCACCGAGGTGGCGAAGTCGAACGACACCACCGAGTGAACCGACAGCACCAGCGGCGTCGATAGCCCGGCCAACATCAGGTAGGCGATTTCGTAATGTCGCCAATGCCGGGTCGAGCCACGCCAACCGAAGCACAGCAACCCGAAGATCGTCTGCCGCAGTTTGCCTTTGGCGCGATCGCGGAGCGTGGCCATGTCCGGCACCAGACCGGTGTACCAGAACATCAGCGACACCGAGAAGTACGTCGAGACGGCGAACAAGTCCCACAAGAGTGCCGAACGAAAGTTTTGCCAAATGTGGTTGGCGTTCGGCACGGGGAACATGAACCAGGCGTACCAGAATCGACCGACGTGAATGCCCGGGTAGACCCCGGCGCAGATGACGGCGAAGATGGTCATCGCCTCGGAGAAGCGGTTGATCGAGGTGCGCCATTTTTGTCGGAACAGGAACAAAATTGCCGAGATCAGCGTACCGGCGTGACCGATACCGATCCAGAACACGAAGTTGGTAATATCGAAGGCCCAGCCGACGGGATTGTTCGATCCCCAAACGCCGACGCCCGTCGAGATTAGATAGACCGCGGCAAAAACACCGCCGGCCATCAGCAGGAAACTGCCCAAAAATGTAGGCCACCACCAAGCCGGTTGTGGATTTTCGGTGATTCCGGCGATCTTGTCCGATAGCGTGGCACAATTTTCCGGCCCGATCACCCAAGGAAGTCGGCCGTGGAATCGCTCCAGTTCGGGGTCATGGCTTTGTTGTGGGGCTTCCGCGGTCGTACTCACTTGCCGCCCTCCTTCATAGCCGGGTTCAGATTCCGCAGTCGCGGCAGATAGCTGGTGCGGGGCTTGGTATTCAACTCGCCCAGCAGCAGATAATCGCGTTCCAATTGCTTGAGCCGATAGACCTCACTGGTGGTATCGGCAACGTTGCCGAAGGTGATGGCCTGCGACGGACAGGCTTGCTGACAAGCAGGCGTGATCAAACCATCGGGGGTGATGATTTTGCCATCCACCGTCAGATCGTACCCCAAAGCCAGTGCCGCTGCCTTGCGGGCCGCCGCTTTCACCTTCTCGCTGTTGCGTTCCTTGACCGGGGCTTCGTTGATCACCTTATCGTAGACCAACTTGCCCGTGGGGGTGTTTTCGGGGCGAACATAACCTTCGACCGTGGCCAGCGAACGGGCTTTGATCTTGGCCCCGGACTTCCCACGCTCGATCCGTTGCACGCAGTAGGTGCATTTTTCCATCACCCCGCGGATTCGCACCGTCACATCAGGGTTTTTCTGCATGCGGATGGTTTCCGGCGTTCCCTTAGGCGTCAGGCTATCCGACTTGCCATTGGGTTGGGCATTGACATCACCCACGAACGTCGGCACACGCAGTTTGTCCAACTGCCGTTCGTTGAAGTTGAACCAGTTGAAGCGGCGCACCTTGTACGGGCAGTTGTTGGCACAATACCGCGTACCGATGCAGCGGTTGTATACTTGCAGGTTCAACCCTTCGGGACTGTGGACGGCCGCGTTGACCGGGCAGACCGTTTCGCACGGGGCTTGCTCGCAATGCACGCAGGCGACCGGTTGCGTCACGATCCGCGGATTTTCCCAATCCGTGGGGGCATGCTCTTTCTTGTCGTCATGGCCCTTGGAATCGTCCCCGTGACCGTGACCGTGGGCGTGGTCGCTGGAATACGGTTCGGTCAACTTCGTGGTGAAGTAGCGATCCAGGCGAATCCAGTACATTTCGCGGTTGCGGCGTACCTCTTCGCGGCCGACGATGGGGATGTTGTTTTCGCTTTGGCAAGCGATCATGCACACGCTGCAACCCGTGCAGGCGTTCAGATCGATTACCATGCCCCATTGGAATTGGCTATCCAGCACTTCCGGCCGGGCGAGGTCCAGTTCGTAACGGCGTTTTTCCTGGGCTCGCGCTTCGATGGCGACCGCATAGCCGGCCTGGAAACCTTTCTTCTGCTCCAGTCGGCCGAAGTGATGGTGCCCTGCATGTTCGTCCGCCCCGTGATCGCCTTCGGACTTCTTGTCCTTGTCGTGCGTATGAGTATGCGTGGCATCGTGGCTAGGGTCGTGCTTGCCACCTTTCTTCTTGGCCAAAGCCGCGACGGCGGCAGCATCGTGTTCCTCGATGATCTCGCGGTCTTCGGGGATGACACCGACTTTGTCGATCTCGCGGACGACGGAACCGTGATCTTGGGTGCTGATCAGTTCATACGTTTCGCGGGTCGGCGTCAGTTTCACTTTGCCGATGTAGGCGTTCCTGATACCGCGCAACGGATAAACGTCGAAGCCTCCGCCACTGGGGATGTGACTGATCCGCGCTGGACCATAGCCCAAGGTCAGACCGATAGAGAAATCGGGGTGCCCCGGCATAACGAAGACGGGGATCTTGATTTTTCGGCCTTCGGTTTCCAACTCGACGATCTGGTGCGGCACCTTCACTTGGTCGCCGTTCAAGCCGATCCCCAGTTCGCGGGCCGTCTTGGGACTAATGATCGCGGCGTTGTCCCAACTCAACTTGGTGATCGGGTCGGGCCATTCCATGAGCCAGCCGTTGTAGGCGAACCGGCCATCCAGCAGGCTGTAATCGGCTCGGAAGGTGACTTCCAGATTGTCCTTGTCGATGCCGTTGCCTTTGAGAGCCAAGGCAGCCTTCACGACCGTATCGAATTTGGTCAGGGCATCGGCTGCCACCTTCACGGGCATCGGCGCAGGGGCCGAGTTGGGGAGGAAGCCTTTATGTACGAACTGCCGAAACGCGGGGATGGCATCGTTGTCGATCTTGGCGCGTTTGCGGAAAGTGTCAAAAACCAGTCCCGAGACTTTGGGCAAAGCGTTGTCGCCCGGTCCCGCGAAGACGGTGTCCAGCACTTTCTTCTTGGCCAGTTCGTAGTTCCCCGCTCCACCGAAGTTAGAAATTTGGATCAACAATTCCAACGCCGAACGCGAATTGTGCAGCGGTGCGATGAGCGGCTGGTTGATGACATAGGTGCCATCAGCCGTCTCGGCGTCACCCCAACATTCGAGGTAGTGCGCCAACGGCAGATGCCAAGTCCCGCGCCAAGTCGAGGGTTGCTCTTCATCGCCGGAGGTCACCGCGGAGGTTTCGTTGTAGAACAGCCCCGCGTAGATGCGATGGGGCACCTTCTTGAAGGATTCGACAAAGTTCAGGTCTGCCGGGGCGTTGACCACCGGGTTGCCGTCGAGGATCAACAGCATATCGACTTTGCCGGTGTCCATCGCCTTGACCAGTTCTTCGATCGAGGCACCGGGAAGCGCAGTCGAGGGGCGGTATTCGATGACATCCTTGCTCCCCAAGGCTTCGTTGATCAGCAGTGTCAGCACTTGCACCGCAACCGGTTGCGTCGGTCCTGCAACCACCAGGGCTTTGCCTTGGTGCTTGATCAGGTCGTCGGCCACGGCGTCGATCCAGTAGCCGGGGACGTTCGGTTGAACATTCTTGGGCAGCAGTTTCACCGCGTCGGCCAGGGGGCCGGCCAATTTCTTATCGACCAGTTTGTTGGCCAAGGCGATGAGGTAATCGACAATCAGGGCCGCGGGGAGTTTGAGCCGATGGTCCGCCATCGTGCCGGTGATGCTCCAGGCACTCTCGACGACGTACAGCCGATTCATGTTGGCTGCATCGTCCGGGGCATCGACGCGCCGCCGTTTGGCAAAACCGCGTTGGTTCCACACCGAGTTCGGGTCGGTGCCCAAGAAATCGGCATCGAGGCTGAGGATGCGATCGGCGACATCGAAGCGGTACAGTGCCTTCAGAGGTTGGCCGAAGACGCGGGTGGTCGCTTCGGTAAATGCCTGCGGGGCCAACGGTTCGTAAACGTGCCAGACCGCTCCGAACTCCTTTTCGAGGTGATCACGCACCGCCCGCAGTGACGGCGAGGGGATGTCCCCGCTGAGGATGCGGAGTCGGCCCTCTTTCTTGGCCTTCAACTCTTTGGCCAAGCCGGCGATGAAGGTGTCGAATTTTTCCCAATTCGATGCTTCGACCCGCACGCGACTGATCCGCTTGTTGTTGCGGAAATCGACGACTTTGCGAACCGTGTAGAGTACCTGTTTTTGATCGCGGTCCATCTCGCCGGTCACGAGGTTGCCGTCGATGTCTTGCTCAACGTAGCGCAAGCGATCGGGGCTGTACAGGTCAAGCACCGAGGCTTGGGCATGCACATCGGTAGCGCCCTGGCTGACGGCCAATTCGGGATGCCCTTCGACCTTGGTGGGTCGGCCTTCGTGGCTTTCGACGATGACCGGGAAAGCTCCCCCCGGCCGAGGAATCGAGGTGGCGTAGAAATTCGGCAGCCCGGGCGTGATTTCTTCCGGTTTGCGGGCATACGGCAAGATCTTCAGATCCGGCCGACGACAACCGGAGGCCAACACGCCGGACAGCGCCAAAGCAGCGGCCGACAATTTCATGAACCCTCGGCGGTCGAGGCTCGCACCGTCTTTCAGTTCGGCCTCGCCGAGGCTTTCATAGATATTCGCGAAGCCGGGGAACTCCTCAGCGGCTCGAGCACGAAATTCCGGCGTATCCGCCAATTCGTCGAGGCTACGCCAGAGCGATTTCGTCGGCTTCTCAAGTGGATTCGACTGACTCATCGGTGGCACCCCTGACAATTCTGCGGCGGATTCAACTTGAAGCGATCCTTAATCTGGTTACCCTTCTCAAGCTGTTCTTTCGGTGTCATTTGCAGCGCGAGGTTGTAGACATCGGTCGGTTCACGCAGCACCTCATGCGAGTGGTTGTGGCAGTTGAGGCACCACCCCATGCTGAGTTCTTTCGCGTGATAGACGACCTTCATTTCGTTAATCTGACCATGACAACTCACGCAACTGACGCCGGATTTGACGTGCAATGCGTGATTGAAGTAAGCGTAATGCGGCAATTGGTGAATGCGTTTCCATTCGACCGGATTGCCGTTTTTGTAGCTTTCTTGCACCAGAGCCAGCAGGGGGCTTTTGCCTTTGACGTTGGCCTTTTCGGGGTTGTGGCAGTTCATGCACACTTGCGAAGCGGGGACGCTCGCATGGGGCGATTCTTCCACACTCTGATGGCAGTAACGACAATCCATTCCCAGCTGACCGGCGTGGATCTGATGCGAGAAAGGCACCGGTTGATCCGGGGCGTAGCCTACTCGCGTGTAGCTGGGCAGCATGTAATAGTAGAAGCCGGCAACCACCAGTACGGCACTGATGGCCACTCCTGCCGCGCCATGGCGGATCAGGCTATCGGCATTGCGCGAGAAAATGACTGGCAAGTTCCTCGCTCCTCTCTGAAATCGAAGTCACGATCTTGAAAGACGGAGGGGGGAGCGTCGGATCTCGATACCCAAGGATCGACCGACCGCCGGAGAGAAGCTGCTGATCTACTTCCCTTCCACCCAACGGGTTCCTCCCACTGGGCCACTCACGGTTCGCTGAAGGCGATGTTATATCTCTAACTCGGGCACTGGAAATGCGCCATAACCAGATTTTCCGCGATTCTCAGAAGTGATAATGCCTCTTGCTTGCTCTAGAACGGTGGGGCATTATCATGGAATCATCACGATTCCCCCCTTAGGAATGCCGCCGATGTCACTCACGATACGCTCTTTACTTGGCTCGCTTCTGCTGACGCTGCTGGCTCCCTCCCCGAGCGATGCCGTCATTATGAAGCTCACCCCATTGAAAGAAATTATCAGCACCGAAGATTGGATCTTCGTCACCATAGTCGAGCGGGTCGAACCCGACCGTCCCGGAGTCGTCCTCCGCTTCGCCGAGAATCTTAAAGGTAAAGCACCGTTTGAGCGTTTGGCCGTCAACCTCACCGGCGACACCGAGGCTAAACAAGGCAATCACACCCAAATTTTTCTCCAAAGGCTTGCGCCGAAACAACAAGTGATTCTTTTCACCCACCAGCGCGGCAAACGCTACATCGCCTTCGGCTTCACGGAAGGTTCGTGGTTTCAGATGCACGGCCTGATCGATGAATCGACCAAGACGGTGCGTTGGGCGTTCCAGCATGGCGAACCATATCTTCGTCGCACTTTCAAAGGAACGTCGGCGGAACTACGTCAGGTCATCCTCGACGGCTTGGCTGGCAAAAAAGAACCGCCGGTCCCCAACGAGAAAGAGAAACCCGGCTTCGGCGAACCGACCGTGCCCATGCCCAAGACCACCGAGGAGAAACCGCCTCAGTCCTGGGGCGAAAAAATTTTTCCGATTCTCGCAATTGAGAAAGCCCCAACCCCTTGGCAAACCGGGTTTTCTGGATCGACAACTCTATTTGCTGTGATCCCCACGGCCGTCTTAGCCGGGCCGATCGCGCTGCTGGCGGCCTTGTTTCCGGGGCTGTTCGCTCGCTTGGCGATTGCCTTGAAACGCTGGCGCGCCTTCTTGGTGATTGCCTCAACCACCAGCACGTTGGCGTTCGTTTATTTCTGGCTGCGGGGCTACTTGCCGGGCACCCCGTGGTTTGGGCCACAAGCCTTCCTCCTTCTGATGACGACTATCACCGCGATCGGCACCTTATGGGCAGGGCGACGGTATCGACGCATGGCCACGGAAGATGCAGCCATCACGTTGCCTCCCAGCCGCACCGAGGTGCGTTCGCTTCTGGGCGTTGCCGCCGCGTTGACGATCACGTTCGGCTGTGTCGCTTACTTCGGCGAAGCGGCGTTGCTGCTGGATGCCCCGTGGCGCGAACTGGTGCTGATCGGTCTGGGACTTTGGGCTGGTCTGCTCTACATCGGCTGGCGCAAAGCCACCACTCCTGCCGCGGTGAGTTCCCCCCAGGTGAGCCTTTCGACCGAAACCGCCGCCTTGGGAGCGATGACCTTGGTTTCGTTGACGCTGCTGCTGCTCACTTGGCCCCGCTCGTCGCAAGTGCAGGTCGAATTCGCTACCGCGGTGGGGGAAGCCAGCGAACCAGCGTTGCCTCGTTTACGCGAGGTCAAAATTTTGTACCGCTGCAACGAACCGGGAGGGATTGCCGCCACACCGTTGGTCGTCGATGACACCATTTATGTCGGCATCGCTCACGAGAAAGCCAACGATTTCTACGGTTCGATCGCCGCGATCGATGTGAAGACCGGTCAGGAACGCTGTCCGCGGTTCACCAATGACGACGACCTCAAGCCGGTATTCTCCGGCGTGACCCATGCCCAAGGTCGGCTATACGTCGGCGAGGGATTCCATCAAAATCAGGGTTGCAAACTGTTTCTGCTGAATGCGTCGAACCTGCAACCGTTGCCCGGGGCCACGGCCGTCGAAACTAACAGCCACACCGAAGGCACTCCCCAATTGCTGGGCAACCAAGTGGTGTTCGCCGCGGGAGACGATGGCGTATGGTCCGCCGACGCGATCACAGGGAAGAAACTGTGGCAGTATCCCCCCCAGTCGAAGACGTTGCACGTCGATACGCCGGTCACCATCGTCGGTTCGCGGATTTATGCCGGTAGCGGCTACCGCGAAAATGCGGTGTTCTGCCTCGACGAGACGGGCCGGGAAATATGGAAAACGACGGTGCCGTACCGCTGCTTCAGCCAGCCGTTGGTTCTGGGCAAAAGAGTGTACGTCGGCTTGGGGACAGGCAATCTGCTGATGGATCTG
>CALEEC010000456.1 GCA_937949245.1 uncultured Gemmataceae bacterium
GTTTTGAACGAGTACCCCGCGATCAACCTGCGTTATTGGCAAACCGGCATGCGGCGTAAGTTGGGATTGCAGCGGGAGCTGCCCGAAGACCTCGACCTGATCCGCGACTTGCTCGACTGGATGCAAAAACACCAAGCCGACTTCACCAACACGTTCCGTGATCTTTCCGATGAAGCGACTTGGTCGGCCGAGAGTTTCCAAAACGAGGCGTTCCGCGCCTGGTTAGGCCGTTGGCAAGCCCGTCTGCGTCAGGAAGAACGTCCCTTGGCCGATTGTCTGGCCCTGATGCGTTCGGTCAACCCGGCGATCATTCCTCGTAATCATCGCGTCGAGGAAGCCTTGGCCGCCGCGACCGAACGGGACGATCTGTCGGTGCTGCAACGGTTGTTGGAAGCGTTAGCGACACCATTCGCGGACAACGAAACGACTCGGCCATACCGTTCCCCTCCTCCGGCAGGTGGCCGCAGATATCGCACGTTCTGCGGCACTTGATCCGCCGACGCGAGAGGATGCGACTTTCGCCTGCATGACACAGTGAATTGACACCCACCGCTCAAAGCAGAGCAAAGTGGCCCGACCGGCCAGCCCTTCACGCAATCGGACGTTGGCCCCAGGGAATCGGCATTGTCGGCGGAGTACGATGCCGATCTTTCCGCACGTCTTTAGGGCGATCCTTCCACCAAGTTACGAAACGGACCAATTGTTTGACCGCTTCCTCGTAGGCTTGCTTGCCTTTCTCGGCTGTCGCGAGTTCCGCATCGCCCAGAACGCCCGTTTCGCTGTAACTGCTGGTCCAAGAAACGACCGTTGCCGGCCCAGCGGCGAACAGATCCACCCAGTTGAACGGACTGTCTTCGTCGTTGAAAGAGATCGTCCCACTGCGAATTTGATCCTTCCGCACATTGTCGCCATCCAGATACAGATACAACGACGTCTCCAATTCACAAGCGTGCGAACAACCGCCGGGGAATTTGCTCTGTCGCCAACGCGGCAGAAATTCTTTATCGACGGTTAGCAGATTCCACCACGCCACCAAGCAGCATTCGGCATCGGTTTCCAAGTTGGTGCGTCGAGCCACTAGGTCGAGATTGGGCATGTTCGAGCCGTGGCCGTTGAGCAAGATAATTTTTTTGAAGCCGTGATAGGCCAACGATTTGGTGATGTCTAGCACATGGTGCATGAAATGCTCGAAGTCGTTGTTGATGGTGCCGGGGAAGTCCATCACATGCCCGGTGTAACCATACGCAACCACCGGCAGGACCAGCACTTTATCCGGCACGGCCCGACCACACCCGGTCGCGATCCCCACTGGACAGACCAGATCGACATCTAAGGGCAAATGCGGACCATGCTGTTCGACAGCTCCACAGGGGACGATGCACACTTTCTTCAGTTCGACCGCATCGTTGATCTCGGGCCAAGTCAACTTCTCATAACGATATTCAATCGCGGCACGGGAGGTCATGATGGAACCTTTCGGGGCAAAGGGTACAACGAGGTAGGATGCCTGCCATTGTAGCCAATCGCTTCGCCCGAAGAAGTGCCTAGTTGCCACCCACCTTCGCTTTGCGCACTGAGTACCGCGTATCAAGCTGCGAAGGGCGATGCAAGCGTTTTTAGCCGATGGCTCTTGCTTGGGCTGTGAAGATGCCTTCGAGGGTCAAATAAGGCCGATGTTCCGCCAAGTCGGCCAACGTCGGTGCGAGCAGATCGGAATCGCCTCCAGTCAAAAACACCTTGTCGATCGGCCAGCCTTGATCGGTGTAGCGTTGCAAGACGTGCCGAACCCCTCCCACCACGGCAGAGATCACGCCCGCGGAGATGGCTTCCACCGTGGAGCGCCCCGGCAGGTCCGGCGTTGGGTTGTCGATGCCCACCAACGGCAACAGGGCCGTGTACTCGTGCAACGCTCGGGTCATCAGCGACAGTCCCGGAAAAATCACCCCGCCGACGAAGGCTCCCTCGGTGTCGAGCAGATCGATCGTGACGGCCGTGCCCAAACCGATGACCACGGCCGCTCGCTGGGGCGAGCGAAAACGATTGGCCGATTTGGCATTCAGCAACCGATCGATGCCGACTTGCTCCGGGTGAGGCAACTTCACCGCAAGATCCAATTGCGACCAATGATCCAAAACACCCACCGAACACCCCACCCCCCGTAGCCACCTCGCGAGCCGATCCCGACGCAGCGGATGCGGGCCAGCTAAAATCCAACGCCCCACAGGGATACGTTCGCGCAGCCAGACGCTTTCCCAAACGTGCGGATCTTCCGGGGGGAGGGCAAAAAATCGCTGGATCGCTCCCGTGGCATCAAATTCGCCCCATTTAATGCGTGTATTGCCGATGTCCGCGACCCACAACGTGTTCATGAGCGTGCCGACTCCCGGTTCATGGGCGTACTGACTCCGTTTGCGCCGCCGCAGCAGCGTCGGAAGCGGTTTGCTCCATCGACGCTGTTTCCCTTTGGACAGAAGAAGCATCCTCGGCAGCGATCCGGTCGGCGAAAGGTGTTTGCGCAGCATTCAGCGATGCGGATGCTTCCGCAGCGGCGAGCGATTCGTCTTGCTCCACGGGGATTGCTTCGGCATCGGTAGGTTCGTCGGTATCGTTGACCTCGGGGACCTCGCGAAGTTCCGCAGGTAGCGGGTGCATTGGGGCGTGCTCGATGGGTTCGCGGGGCGTCTGGGCCAGTTTGGCAACCACTTGACCGACCAACTGCGACAACCCCGCTCCGGTGACGGCCGACACTTGCAGCACCTCGAAGCCCAGTTCGCGGGACAGACGCTGTTGTACCTGGGAAGCGAGCGGTAGTTCCGCTTTGGAGACGGTGACTACCTCGGGTTTGCGTGCCAAGGCCGGCGAGTACAGTTCCAGTTCCCGCCGAATGGTGCGATAGTTGGCCACTGGATCGGACCCATCTGCCGGGGTCGGTTCCACCAGGTGAATCAGGACGCGGGTACGTTCGACGTGCCGCAAAAATTCGTGCCCCAGACCGATGCCCGCATGGGCACCTTCGATCAATCCCGGCAGATCGGCCAAGACGAAGGCATTGTCCCCCCCTAAAGCGACCATGCCCAGGTTGGGGTGCTTGGTGGTAAACGGATAGTCGGCAATCTCGGGCATGGCTCGGGTCAGTCGGCTGAGCATGGTCGATTTGCCGGCGTTGGGCAGACCGATCAAGCCGGCGTCGGCGATCATTTTCAGTTCCAGCACGATCCAGCGTTCTTCCCCTTTACCGCCGGGTTCGTACTGCCGCGGTGCCCGATTGGTCGATGTAGCGAACGCCCGATTGCCCCGGCCCCCTTTTCCGCCCGCGGCAATGACCACTTGATCGCCGACCTCGGCCAGATCGCGTAAGACGTGCCCCCGATCGCGGTCGCGCACGACGGTTCCCGGCGGGACGGTGATGATCAGATCTTCCGCGTCGGCCCCAGTCTTCTGGGAGGAACCGCCCGGCGCGCCGTTCTTGGCCCGCCAGTGTTTGCGATGCACCAGCGGGGCCAAGTTATCTGCATTGGCCACGGCACGAATGATGACCGAACCGCCCTTGCCTCCATCGCCTCCGTCGGGACCACCCTTGGGCAGATACTTTTCGCGACGGAAGCTACACATCCCCCGTCCACCATCTCCCCCGCGAACGTACAACACCACACGATCGACAAACATGATGCATCCCATCTCGAAGCCGATGGCAGCCGAAGTCGGGCTGATCGATACGTTTCCTCGGGTATTTCTCCCATCCCGTTAGTGTAGGGCATCCACGTCAACAGCGGAAGGGCGGTTGCGGCTCCGTGCGGAATATCGACGCTCTCCATATGGCCCACTCTTCCACGAATTTTCCATCGACAGACAGTTCGGCTTCTCCCCGAATTCCCCTCGGAGCGGCCATGATTTGGGGAGTCTGTCCCATTTCCTATGGTGATTCCCGAGGTGCTTGCGCCGATGGAGAGTGTAGTTGAGGACGGGCGATTTTCCTAAAATTCGGTATTGTCGCGGCGCAAACCAGGATGTATAGCCGTTCTTCCAACAACCACGAAGCATCTTGCTCAATGATGCCAATGAACGCAAGGAGATCCGGCAGTGACGCCTAAACGACTTGATCAGGAAAATAGCACGTCTACCACCGAGCTAACTAATCAAGCAGAAACCTTGCGTGCTGCTACTGCCTCTCCCTTTCCTGCGCCCCCTGCCTCGGAGTCGAAGAAAGAGGAAGAGAAGATTTCGTTATTCTGGCGTTTGTTCGGGGGGAGCGTATTGAGCATCGCTGGTCTGGTCATTATCAATGTACTGCAAAACATCAGTTCGAGCGTGGCCGAGTTGCGCAATCAGGTGCAACGCGTCAACGAAGCGCGTGCCGAGTTGATTAAGAAAGAAGAGCATGAGGCCAACTCGCAACGCATCTGGGCTCGCATTCAAGAGTTGCAAAATCTGAACTTGGCGATTCACTCGCTCCGCGATCAACTCAACAACTTGTCGGAACGCGAATTGAATGCATCGAAAGAATTCAAAGAGAAACAAGACAGCCAATCGGCCACATTGGCCCAGTTACGCGAAAAACTGACGCAACTGGAACAGACGTTGAAGATTGTCGAAGAGGATCGCAAGGCGATTCAAACTCTCAGCGCCGCCATGACGGCCATGCAAGAAAAATCGGCGAATCGAGACATCCAGGTCAAAGGGATCGAAGCGAGCATTGCCAGCACCAACGAGAAGCTCACCACCGCGACCAAAGATGGCAAAGATCGCGACGATCAGATCAAGATGCAGATTGCCGCACTGAAAGACCGCGTGGCAACGACGGAGCAAATCGCCAAGATGGTTGATGAGAATCAAAAAACGATCCAGAAATTGTCGGTGGATCTCTCGTCCTTGCAAGAGCGTTTAAGCAATCGCGAAGCTGCCGCGAAGAAAGCGGAAGAAGAAAAGAAAGAATTGCAAAAGGAACTTCAGACCCTACGCGAACGCCTAGCCAAGGTGGAGGGCCAAACCGAACACAAACGCGAGGGGAAGAATGGAGGAGCGAATACTCAACCGACGACCTCGAATCGCATCCCGTTCTTCCCCGAAGATTAAGCGCAGCGTGGCCGATCGAAGGCAATGCCATGCCGTGTCTGGCAAGCGCCGGCTACTCCCATCCTTGGAGCCGCGACCGCTTTCCGAACCGTCGCGTCCACTGCCGAGCCGCGACCGCAAGGAAGCGGCATTCGTCCTTGCTCGCCGGGGATCGCCACACATTCTCGCATCCCTAGCGTAGCCCCGCTTGGCGAAGAAGTTGCTCGGTCGCGGTATAGGCTTCTCGCACCCAGTCGGCGATTTTGTCAGGTTCCGGCGAATATTCCAATTCAATGCTGATCGCGCCGGGAATGTCCAGTGCCTGAATCTCACGCAAGTAGGAAGGAAAATCGACCACCCCACGGCCGGGGGGGAGATCGCCATGCTTGCGACCATCGCAATCGGAGATGTGAACGTGGATCGCCTTCCCTCTCAAACGGCGTAGTTCCTCGGGCTTCACCTTCGCCAAGTGCAAGTGCGAAATGTCGATGTTGGCTCGCACGGCCGGATGATTCACTTCGTCGATGAAACGCACCATCGCATCCACATTGTTCAACAACGATAGGGCAAAAGGTTCCAACTCCAAGGCGATCTGCAAACCCAAGTCGGCCGCGTATTCGCCCAACGATTGCAGATGCCGCACCGCGGTTTTCCATTGCTCCTCGGGGGCAATGACTTCCTTCTGCCAGATGTATTCCCCCAGCACCAACAACAGATTCGCCGCTTCCAATTCGTAGCAAAAGTCGAGATAGGCGCGGCAGCGTTGCAGGTGGAAGCGTTGCACCGATGGATTGAAGTCAATCAATCCTACCGCGACGCAAGCCACGCTGACGATCGGCAACTGAGCCGCTTGACATTCGCGCAATATCAACCGGCGTTCCTTGATGTCGATGTCCAACGGATCGGCGAAAATGTCGATCGAATCGAAGCCGATCTCCTTCGTCATACGGATGCCGTAGGCTGTGCCTTTGCCCGCTTGCACCCAAGCAGAGTTGATCAAACCGAGTCTCATCAGGTACTCTCCAGAAGAGGACAGATGTCGCTGCCCTCAATCTAGCGTGGCAACGATCAGCCTACCACTTATAATGAGCATAATTGCCTTAGGCGAATCGGTTCGACCACCAGGAACGTGGAAATGAATGTAGATTCCGATGCACTTTGGGAAGCCGGTTTGCAGTACGGCAGCGTCTTTGGCCTGCTGCTCGCAGCGGGGTTCGGCTTTCCCATGCCGGAAGAAATTCCTGTAGCCACCGGCGGAGTCATCGCGGGACATGCTTCAGAAGACAGCCTGATCCGTTGGTGGATCATGCTACCATTGTGCATGTTGGGGGTCGTGCTAAGTGATGGCGTCCTGTACACCATTGGCCGATATTGGGGACCGGAGCTGTTTCAGAAACGGTGGGTCAAACGCATCTTGCCGCCTGAAAAGCAAGTCAAAATTCGCCAGAACTTCAACGAGTATGGCATCTGGATTCTGCTGATCGCCCGACTGACGCCCGGCTTCCGTACTCCCGTGTTTATGATGGCCGGCATCACCAAGATGCCGATCACGCGCTTTCTGTTTGCCGATATGCTGTATGCCATTCCCGGCGTCATTGCCATTTTCTCGATGGGCTATTGGTTCGGCGAACGCTTCCTCGATCTGGTCAAACAACTGGGGGAGTACAAGAGCTTGGTCATGTTCACCCTGTTGGCCTTCGGTCTAGGCTTTGTGGCTGGTTGGTACACGGCCCGCGGGAAGGTGGCCACGGGCGATCCCGAGCAAATTCCGATCATCGGCCGCGAAGTGGCCCACTTGGCCCATCGCCATTTGCATCATGAGGAAACGAATCGCGAGCACAAGGCTCCGCCGTCTGCCCAAGAATCTTCCCAGGAATTGGAACGGGTGTCGCCCCGAGAAACGTTACCCGCTCCGCAATTGCCTAGTTCGGGCATGCAGCCTTAAACCGTCAACACCCGATCGCGAGCGGTAATTTCCCATCGACCGATCACCTGACCATTCTCGACCACATACGCCCAACGATGCAACGCGCAGGTCGGGCAAATGTGCGTGGGGATGGCATAGATCAGACTGCCGATGGGGAACTGATCCGCAAGTGCAGTCTGCACGACGAAATGCTCTTCATTTTGTGTCAGGGGGACGGCATCAGGAAGGTTCAGCAGTTTGGCCCGTTTGCCGGCGGGAGGATCGGCCGCGATGGCTTTGTGTCCCAAATCCAACGTCAGTCGATCGGTCAATGGTTTACTCACGACGCGCGTCA
>CALEEC010000457.1 GCA_937949245.1 uncultured Gemmataceae bacterium
TGGACGACATCGCGGCCATCGGTGTAGCGACCCCCGGTTCGATGGACCTCCAAGCCGGCTTGATCCTCGATCCGCCCAATCTCAAGCCGTGGCGCAACGTGCCGGTTCGCCAACACATTGCCGACGTCTTCGGCAAGACGACCGCGTTTCAGAACGATGCCAACGCCGCCGCATTCGGGGAATACTGGCTCGGGGCCGGACGCCACGTCGATAGCATGGTGATGTTCACCTTAGGCACCGGCATCGGCGGAGGGATCGTCATTGGTGGAAAACTTTTGGAAGGTCGGCATTCGCATGGAGGTGAGGTCGGACACATCCGCATTTCCATGACCCGCGATCGGCTCTGCGGGTGTGGCAAATACGGTTGCCTCGAAGCCTATGCCAGTGCCACGGCCGTCGTCAAACGCACTCGGGAAGCCTTGCAGTCGAGCCAGACCCGCTCGAAGTTGCATGCGTTGCTCGGTTCGCCGGACTCGGAACTGACTTCCCGAGAGATCTTCCAAGCAGCCGACCAGGGGGACGAATTGGCCATGCAGATCGTCGATGACACTGCGTTTTATCTGGCCATCGGGGCGGTCAACCTCATGCACACGGTCGATCCCGATATGGTGGTCTTCGGCGGAGGAATGATCGCGGCCGGCGAAGGATTCCTGAACAAAATCCGTAAGCACATCCGCGAGCAAGCCTTCGCCTGGCCCGCCGAGCGGACCGAAGTATGCTACGCCGAACTCGGTTCCGATGCCGGATTCATCGGCGCGGCAGGCTGTGCCCGACAACTCCTACAGCGGATGTAACCCTGTCCGTTTGTCTTTGGCCTCCTGGGGTGCGTTTGAAAGCCAGCACCACGCCGCAGCTGCGAAAGCCAGCACCACGCCGTAACTGCGGAGTAAATCCGGCGGTTACGCTGGTCGCAGGAGCATCGGTCGGCGTATCGGCGTCGGTTGCGCACGCGGGGGCGACCACCGAGACCGTTTAGCCGATCCAAGCGGCATCGGTCGAGGTGTAAGAAAGCAATTCCTCGGGTCGGAACCACAAGGCAATCTCGGTCGCGGCATTTTCGGGGCTGTCGCTGCCGTGAATGAGGTTGTTTTGCACGCTCAGTCCGAAGTCGCCGCGGATGGTGCCGGGGGCGGATTTCGCGCCGTCGGTCAGCCCCATCATGGCCCGGGCAACCGCGACCGCTTCCCGACCTTCCAGTACCAACGCGACCGTCGGCCCCGAGGTCAGAAACTGCAAGAGCGATTCATAGAACGGCTTGCCGGCATGAACGGCGTAGTGCTTTTCGGCCAAGGCGCGATCGGCCTGCACCAATTTCAGCCCCACCAGACGTAGCCCCCGACGTTCAAAGCGTTCAATGATGGTGCCGACCAGTCGGCGTTGCACCGCGTCCGGTTTCAGAAGAATGAGCGTCTGTTGCATGGTTGTCTCAGTACATCAGGAAGGAAGCCAACATCCGTTCGGTGCTAGGGATAGGACTTCTTCCCAACGGCGACAACCGGGGAGGGGGAATTGGCCGCGAATTCCATCGTAGGCGTCCCCCGCCGAGGCATCGTTTGGTACGTCGAGGCATCGTTTGCTACGTCGAGGCATCACGTGTTGTGCCGAAGAAGCACGAGCTACTAGCGGCGGATCGAGGGAAATTCCACTGATGCAGATGACGGCACGGGACCACGGCTACGGCTTCAGCGATTCGCCGTCGGAAGGGCAATCCGTTCGAGAAACGCGGCATTGCTGGGGGATTTTTTCAACTGGGTCAGCAGTGCTTCCATATTTTCACCGGCTTTCATCCCCATCAGGGTACGCCGCAGCAGCGTGACTTTGGCCAACACCTCGGGTGCCAGCAAGCGTTCTTCCTTACGGGTGCCCGACTGAGCGATATCGATGGCCGGGAAAACGCGTTTGTCGGCCAATTTGCGGTCGAGCACCAATTCCATGTTGCCGGTGCCTTTGAACTCGGTGAAGATCACATCGTCCATCCGCGAGCCGGTTTCGATCAAAGCGGTGCCCAACACCGTCAGCGAGCCGCCTTCCTCGAAAACGCGAGCGATGCCGAACAATCGCTTGGGCACGTCGAGCGCTCGGCTATCGAGTCCCCCGGACATGGTTCGGCCACTGGTGCCGTTCTGCTTGTTGTAAGCGCGGGCCAGTCGGGTGAGGCTGTCCAGCAGCACGAAGACATGTCGGCCCTGTTCGGCCAGGCGTTTGGCCCGTTCGACGACCAGTTCGGCGGTGCGAACATGGCTCATAGCATCGCGGTCGCTGCTGGAAGCGATCACTTCGCCGCATACCGTGCGACGCATTTCCGTCACTTCCTCGGGGCGTTCGTCGATCAGCAGCACCATCAGATAGATTTCGGGGTGATTGTGGGCTACAGCGGCCGCGATGTGCTGCAACAGCACGGTTTTGCCGGATCGGGGAGGTGCGACGATCAAACCGCGTTGCCCTTTGCCGATGGGGGTCAGCAGATCCATCACCCGTGTCGTCAGCGGTTCGGGACCGGTTTCCAGACGGATCGGTTCATAGGGATCGATGGGAGTTAGTTCGTCGAAATTGCGTCGGGGGAAGGAGCGCGGCTCATTGCCTTCGATGTGTTCGACGGCTGCCAGTCGGGGGCCATTGCCTTTGCGGGCCGGTTCGATAGCTCCCCCCACGAGCAACCCTTCTCGCAGCGAAAAACGTTGTACCAGCGGCGCTGGCACATACGGATCATTCGGCTGGGCCGCATAATGGCGCGCCGGACTCCTCAGAAAGCCGAAGCCTTTCGGATGTAATTCTAGCACCCCTTGAATGGTGGCAGTTTCAGGAATCATCAGCAGATTTTCCGTGACCAACGATAACGAACGATACGATGTTCATCTCGACTCGCAAAAGTCAAGACGCCCCATCATGAGGGGGAAGGTGTGATGCTCGTTTAGAATCGGGCTGTGATCTACACTCAATAACTCAACAGATCTTATCCCAGATGGCAAGAAAAATTCTAGTCGAGATTCCAAAAGTTTCCAGAGCAGTTGTCCTCGAGCGAGGAATTCTCCCGCGAACTCTGCAATGCTTCGATCTCGCGCCGCGCATCGACCAGTCCGCAATCCACGCACGACCAGGGATGGAACACGCTACTTTCGGCCACCCCCGGTGGACTCAGACCAACACGCCAGCCGCGAACAACTCGGTCATAGTCACAAACAACGGCAACTCCGCCAAGGTGAGCAACGCGATCAACCCAGTCGGGAAGCGACGCAGCAGCAAAACGATCGGCACCAACAGTGACTCCGCCCGATACAGACTGACCCCTAACCCCATCATTAACGGGAACAGCCAATACGCCCCCGCGACCAGCAACCCCAGCGTCGCCACTCGATCGCGCCAACCGCATATCAACAAATAAACAACTATACAAGA
>CALEEC010000458.1 GCA_937949245.1 uncultured Gemmataceae bacterium
TTCGCGAAAGCGGTGTTCCATCGCTTCCGCCCAGAGTCGGCCGAGGGAGTCGGCCAATGATTCCGCCGAGCCAAATTTGATGCGTAGAATGGTTTCGCGTAATACACCTTGATACGGCCCTAAACGGATCGCGGCATCGAAAGCAAAGGTATCGTTCCGACAAGCAGGGCAACCGTGGGAAACGTCGGTGTAGGGGCCAATCGTGCTACTACAACGGGGACAAGTAGAGTAGGGATCGTGGGTCAATGCGGTATGGCAGGTGGCACAGAAGTCCATCCGGCCATCGGGAGGTAAAAGAGTCTCGCACGCCAAACAGACTGGTGGATAGAGCAACTCTCCTAAACTGCGGAGAAAGGCACGCCACATCAGGCTGCTCGTCGAACGGACGTTCGTTGTTGGCCGAAGGCGATCAATCGGCTTAGGGGCGCTTCCTCGGGGAGACGCCACAGATTGGCGGGGACGAAAAACGAGTGCTCCAACGCACAACGTCCGCGCAAAACCGCGTGAGCCAATCCATCCGCGAATAAAATCCAGGCGGCCCCCGGTGGAAAGTGATAAAATCGCCGCGAGGCTTTCTCTTGAAGCACATCATCGAGTTTCATTGTGTGATGCAGCCGCAGCATCCAAGCATCGTATTCCGACCGTTCGTATAAATCGGCATGGATGAGCCGACGCCAGCGAGATACCGGACGCAGCCAGCGCGATTCTTCCCAACGCGGCACACGAAGGGCATTTCCGTAGCGATTCAATAACTCGGGAAAGGTTTCCGAGGTCATCCAAACCCGTGGTTCATCGAGGTGGAGATTGACGAACACGCGCAACAGTCGACGCCCTTGAGCTGGGCGAGTCGGAAATGTATCGATGTGCAGCAGATCGTTCCGTGCGGTCCAACGCAAGGGGCGAATGGCTTCCTCTTCCGGCCGTAAACTTACCCGATCTACGTCAGCGGAGGCGTATTCTGGAAGGACTTCCGACAACCAGCATCGGGCGGAACGCGAAAATTCCTGCAACAAACCGGCGAGGCGTTGTCGCTCTGCGGGTGTGCGTAGACGCGCGGCAGTGAGGTCGCCAGTGACGGGATTCCAACTAATGTTTTTGTGCGAAGGTCCGCCAACCTGTTGTTCCATCAAGAAGCGTCGATCATCTCCCTCTGGAAGCGGAAAAGGGCAGCGCGGAAAATAGACCAACTGATGGCGTTCCAGAGTCTCCGCGTTGAGGCGATCTGACATCGCAGCCGACCTCCCGTAGGATGGAACGAAGGATTCTCAAGGCGGAAGATCAGTGGATACTAAGCACAGCGTCGGATCGGCGATTCTTCACCGCTGCTGACCGTAGGCAGAACCAGCACGAAGCGAGTCGGACCTTCGGGCAACGACTCGAATCGGACGTCTCCACCGTGTGCTTGGGCCAAACGCCATGCGGTAGGAAGGCCAAGACCGCGGCCACGTCCCGCAGTTCGGCCCGAATAGAACGGGTCGAAAATATGTTCCCGTTGGGCAGGTTCGGGACCGGGGCCGTTATCTTCGATGACCATCTCCAGGTGGTTCGACTCGGGGAGTAGTTGCCGAATCCGAACCCAACCGTCTTCCGTAGCTGCTTCGATAGCGTTGCGGACTAAGCAAGTCAAGGCAGTTTGAATCTGGCGGGCATCTCCCAGTAGAGCGATCGGTTGCAAGGCTTCGTGAACTTCCAGGCGTACTCGTTTTCGGTCGGCAAGGTCACGCACTTCGAGCAAGACCGCCTGGAGGATCGCGTGGAGGTCCAACGGTTGCCGCTGCGGGGGGGCGGGGCGTGCAAACAGCATCAACTCGTTGAGAATCTGGTGAATGCGCTGGGTTTGCCGAACGATCGCTTGCAAGGCTTGCCGACGTTCGGGGCATTCTTCACGGCTGAGGAGATATTGGCTGTGCCCCGAGATGACGGCCAAGGGATTGTTGATTTCGTGCCCTGCGCCGGCAGCCAATTCGGCGAGGGCATTCAACTTGGCATCGCGCAGGCGGAGTGCTTCGCCGCTGCGTTGTTCCAGAAGTAAACGGTGCAATTCATCGGCTTCGCGTTCCAGGCGTTCCGCACGCGAGAGATTGGCTTGCCGACGATGTTCACCGACGGTTTTGAGCCAATCGAACAACAAAGGAATCCGTCGCGGATCTCCGTGGAAATGGTCGGGAATTTCTGGTGTCGGAACAACGTCCGGGAATTGCGGTGGCCCGCCATGCAATCCGAGACGGCGCAGCGACGGTTCCACAAATTCGGCGGAAGGAGCAAGACGCAGATGCGCGTCTTGGCCTTGGGCCAAGAAGACGGCCGTTTGCACGATAGCAAATAGGTCGGCGTCTCCTCCTAAGCGCACGACAGCATCCAAGGGAAGATGCAAATATCCCGTGGTGGCCACCAACCACGCGGGCAATTGCCACCGATGCATCCAGCGACGCGCTAAGGCCAATGGATCGTAGCCAGATTCGCTCCCTGGGGGAAAGAGGGCGACTCCCTGAGCCAACAGAGCGTACCAACCGAGGGGAGCCAGCAAACCGGCACACCAAGCCGATTCAGGAGCAGTTTTCTGCGTGCGTTGAGCCAGCGATTCCGAATAGGCAGCGATGCGTAACCCCAGCGAGCGAAGGGAGGAAGCCGGCAATTCCCGCCAATCGATCCAGCCCAATTCTGGATCGTGCCAACGATCGACGAACGCTTGCAAGAGTGTGCCGTGATGGATCGCTTGGAGTTGGACTCCCGTGAGGGTGAGTCCCCCCATGCGAGCGAGTTCCAAGACAATCGCGGGGTCGCAACGGAGGGAAGGCCAATGGCTCTCCGCATTCGTTTCCGCGAGTTGGGCCAAGCTGGAGGCGATGGGAAGCCAACCGGGGCTACGCAGCGGATCGCCGAGGGGGGGGACGGTCACCTTGGATCGCTCCTTCGATCGCGGAACCGACAGTACAGCCCCGCAGACGCCAACCGTCTCTCGGGGCCAAAAACCGAGTGCAAGGAATCGATTCAGCCTCAGGCCGATGCCGATGCCGGTTCGATCTCCAACTGAGCGCACATACGCTCAATCAGTTCTTCAATATCGAACGGTTTGTGGAGGAAATCATCGGCTCCCGAGAGTTTCAGTTCCTGAATCTTATCTTCCTCGATCATACCGCTGATGCAGATGATACGAACATCTTCCAGGGTATTGTCCGCTCGCACCCGTTGGCAGACTTCCTTGCCGTTGATGTCGGGCAACATCACGTCGAGGATGATCAGGTCCGGGCGATATTCCTTGACCATCATGCCGGCATCGAAGCCATTCTGGGCCACACGCACTTCAAAGCGACCATCCTCTTCGAGGACTTTGAGGATGAGTTCGACCAGATCGACATCGTCATCGACCAGCAGCACTTTACGTTTGCCGCTTTCCAAGGCATCGGTAGGGATGCCGTTATCTTTCATGAACTTATAAAGGGCTTCGCGGGGGATGCGTCGGAAACGCGAACCCGGCACACGGAAGCCTCGCAGTTGACCATTATCGAAACAGCGAATGATGGTTTGCTGAGAAACCTTGCAAATTTTCGCAGCTTCGCCTGTCGTAAAAACCGTCTTCATGCGTTCATCACCCTTGTCTGGTTCGATACCAGAGCGTATGAGTGTGGCCCTTCGGACGGCCCTCCTGAAAGCCATCGCGGACCGGATATCATCCTTGAAAATCGGTAGTCGACCATAATCCCTGGTCCGAGCCGCAAACCTAAAGCTTCTGTCGCGGAACGGCGCAGGAAGGGAAAATTGGCTGTGTGAAAAATCCGCACCCAGTCCGGGGAAGATGCCGAGCAAGTTGGAGAGGCTGACCTATCTGACAGCCGCACTCCATTGTAACTTGCTCCTGCTGGGAGTCAACGCGAATCGCTACAACTCGGTTGCCTTCTGCGTTTTCTCCGCTTCGGCAGCTTTCGCTACAACGATTCATGTTGGTCATTTTCCCCAGTTTCCCTAGAAGATCGGATCTCTCTAGGACCAGGAATCGCTCTAGCAGGTCACCCTGAGTTTCTACCTTGGAGTAGTTATCGGACGCCGAGCTTTCCCTAGATTGTTCCTTTTCCTAGATTGCCGAGATTGTCTGGTTTCCGATGGTAGGATTCCTGAGCGAATGCCTAGCTCTTCGGAAATTACCACGCTCTCCATATCCGATCAGTTCAAATAAAACAACAGCACTGCCAAGTCCGCCGGAGTGATGCCACTCACCCGACTGGCTTGCCCAATACTCGTTGGTCTTACTTTTGTCAACTTCTCCCGAGCTTCCGCTCTCAACTGGGGCACCGCCATAAAGTCGAAACTGCCAGGAATGACTTTGTTCTCTAATTGTTGGAAGCGTTCGATCTGGGCGGCCTGACGCGTGATGTAACCGTTGTATTTGTGTTCGAGTACGATTTGTTCCACAACTTCCGGTTGCGTGTTCCATTCGCGGAGTTGGGGCGCTCGTTCACACAGTTCTTCCCAAGTCGTGTCGGTTCGGCGAAGGTGTTTGCTAAGAGGTTCGCCTGCGTGTTTCGTGGTCTGAAGGTAGTTATTCAGTTGGGCGATGGCTTGCTCTTTGCGTTGGAATCGCTCCCAGGCTGCGTCGGTGACAATCCCCACGCGGCGACCCAAGGCCGTCAGTCGGCGATCCGCGTTGTCATGCCGCAGCAGCAAGCGATACTCGGCCCGCGAGGTGAACATGCGATAGGGTTCATCAACCCCCTTGGTCACTAGGTCATCGATTAAAACGCCGATGTACGCCTGCGACCGATCGAGGATCAGTGGGGCTTCGCCTTTGAGCTTCAAACCCGCGTTGATTCCGGCCATCAACCCTTGGGCGGCAGCTTCTTCATAGCCTGTCGTTCCGTTGATCTGGCCAGCAAAAAACAGTCCAGCGACCGCTTTGGTTTCTAAGGTTGGGTGCAATTGGGTGGGGGGAGCATAGTCATACTCCACGGCATAGCCCCAGCGCATCACTTCCGCGTTTTCCAAACCTGGAATTAGCCGTAACATGGCTTGTTGGACATCTTTAGGCAAACTGGTGCTGATGCCGTTGACGTAATATTCCAGCGTGTTCAGTCCTTCGGGTTCAAGGAACAGCTGATGCGATTCTTTGTCCGCGAATCGCACGACTTTATCCTCGATCGAGGGGCAATAACGCGGCCCGCAGGTACGAATCTGCCCCGAATACATCGGAGCACGATGCAGGTTGGCACGAATCAACGCGTGGACTTTCTCATTCGTGTGGGTGATGTGGCACATTACCTGCGGCACGGTAATGCGATCCGTGCTGAAGCTAAAAGGTCGCGGCGGGTTGTCGCCGGGTTGGGGTTCAGTTTTCGAGAAATCGATCGTGCGGCCATTCAAGCGGCATGGCGTGCCCGTCTTAAATCGGGCCAGTTGAATGCCACACGACGTCAACGCATCGGAGAGAGCTTCTGCGGTGGCATCCCCGGCACGTCCGCCTTTGGTCTTGGCTTCGCCGGTGTGCATCAAGGCTTTGAGAAAGGTTCCCGTGGTCAAAATCACGGCTGGGGCGCGGTACAGTGTTTCGCCGCGAGCCATCACGCCGACGATACGGTATTGGGCGTCTGTGGCGGAATCACGGAAAGGTTCCAGCAGCAGGTTTTCGACCATCTCTTGGCGCAGCGTCAGGTGGGGCTGACGCTCGACCGTATGTTTCATGGTGAACTGGTAGAGTTTTTTATCGGCTTGGGCACGCGGCGAATGCATCGCAGGGCCTTTGGTGGCGTTGAGCATGCGGAATTGAATGCCGCTGGCATCGATGCATCGCCCCATTTCACCGCCCAAAGCATCGATTTCGCGGACGATCTGCCCTTTGGCTACCCCTCCAATCGCAGGATTGCACGACATCTGAGCGACAGTATCCGCATTGATCGTCAACAGCACGGTGCGCAATCCCATGCGTGCCGTGGCCAATGCAGCTTCGACGCCTGCGTGTCCTGCCCCGACCACTGCCACATCAAAATCGTAAGTCAACGCGGACATACCACGCCATCCGTTCGGACATTCCTAAAAGAGTGCCGGTAGTTCCGATGGGTTATCCCTAAATTCTCAAGTTGCCAGTTGCTCTGCCCGATGCTCGCATTCGCGGGCACGCAATCGACCCATGTGCCATTTTAGGGGGAATGTGCCCATCCTGAAAG
>CALEEC010000459.1 GCA_937949245.1 uncultured Gemmataceae bacterium
GGCTTGCCCGATCACTTTCGACTGCATCACCACAGCCAGCAACACCCCCAGAAGCATCGGTCCGTTGACCCGCAGTCCCTGCAGCCGCAGAGGTTCGACCATGGTTTCGTCCAACAAAATGTCGCTGGGCGACTCGCGAGCATATTCCCGGCGATCCCAGAAGTAGAACAGCGTCAACAGCAGACCATTGACGAACAACCATTCTTGCCACAACGACAGCGTCCAGAAGAAATCGACACCCCCCAGAAAGCCGAGGAACAACGGCGGATCGCCCAAAGGCGTTAGCAATCCACCGCAATTGCTGACGATGAAAATGAAGAAGATCGGAATGTGCCGCACCCGATGCCGTTCGCTATTGGTGCGAAGCATGGGGCGAATCAAGATCATGCTCGCCCCGGTGGTGCCGATGAAATTAGCCAAAACGGCCCCAGTGGCCAGGAACGCGGTATTGGTACTCGGATAGGCCCGCAGGTCGCCTGTCAACAAGATGCCCCCAGAAATGACATACAACGCCGTTAGCAAGATGATGAACGACAAGTACTCCTCCACGGAATGCCACAGCCGATGCGTGCTGGCATGCCCGGTTTGTGGCCCCAGATAGAGCATGTAGCCGGCCGTCGGCACGGCCAACAGCAACGCGACGATGGCTTTGTTGAGGTTCGAGTGCCAAAAATGTCCCGCGACCAGCGGCAGAATGGCAATCGCGGCCAGCATCAGGACGAACGGCGCGGCACTGAGCACGGGGAGTTCCAACGGCTCGGCCTGGGCCGCCTGGGCCACGTCGGAGGCGAACAGCACCCCACATCCGACCAGTCCCCAAACCAACAACGGGATACGCACTCCCATACCAAGCAACTCCGCCGCGGGTCGGTTGACAAAAATCTCCCACGATCCTAAGCCTCAGCGAGCCGCGTTGGCCATGCCTGTTATGCCAACCTTGAACCAGACGCCACCGGCTCGCGGGAAACAACGAGGACATATTCTATGGATTCGCCCCCGACGAACAGTCTGCCACTGCCAATCCGCTGTCTGCCCATCGCGCAGTTGCGCCCGGCACCGTACAATCCCCGCAAACCACCGAGCCGATCGGCCTATCGCAAACTTGAACAGAGCATCCGCGAGTTTGGCCTCGTCGAGCCGTTGATCTGGAACGAACTAACCGGAAACCTCGTCGGCGGCCACTTGCGGTTGAAGATCCTGCAAAGTTTGGGCTGGTCGGAAGTTCCGGTCACCGTCGTACGTTTGAGCGAAGCACGGGAAAAGGCACTGAATGTGGTGCTGAACAATCAGGAAGCCCAAGGCCGCTTCGACAGCGAGAAATTAGCCGATCTGTTGGAACAATTGCACGATCTCCCCGAATTGGAACTGACCGGCTTCGACGCTAGCGTGCTGTCGGCCTTGCGCCTCGAACCACTGGCCGAACTGAGCCAGGACGATGCGACCGATCAAGTCGAGGTGATTCTCAGCACGGATACAACCACCTACGAGCGGCTGTGCGAACCGCTCAATGCTCTCGTCCGTCAATTCGGTTTGACCTGTCATGTGAAGCGTCGCTAATCGCCCGAACCTGAGTTGCACGCCACGGCAATCGCGGGAGGACAGTTACCGATCCTACCCGCGGACTGGCGTCTGCGGCTCCCAGAAACGCCGGAGCCGACGACGCTGGTCGTCGGGTGGTTTTTCAGGAGCCGACGACGCTGGTCGTCGGGTGATTTTTCGCTCCGTCGTCGATCGCAGAACTTAAGCCTCGAGCGGTTCGTTGGCCCAATCGCGAGGTTGCAGCCAATATTCGGTCAACACTGCCTCCGGGCTGCCGGGTTCGGGGCGATAATCGTACCACCATTGCGCATGCAACGGCAACGACATCAGGATCGACTCGATCCGTCCGCCGGTCTTCAGTCCGAAGACAGTGCCACGATCGTAGATTAGGTTGAATTCGACATATCGCCCCCGGCGATACTCTTGGAAGTTTTTGTGCCTGGAGTTGTAGGGGGTCTCTTTGCGTCGCTGCACGATCGGCACGTAAGAACGCAGAAACGCATCGCCACAGTCACGCACGAAGGCAAACAATTTGTCGCGATCGCCATCGAGGTAGTCGAAGAAGATGCCCCCCACTCCGCGGGCTTCTTTGCGGTGCGGCAAATAGAAGTAATCGTCGCAGGCTTTCTTCATCTCCTGATAATTGACCGTCGGCGCGTGGCGTTCGCACACTTCTTTCCAAACGCGATGAAAAGCGACCACATCTTGCTTGAACGGATAAAACGGCGTCAGATCCGCTCCGCCTCCGAACCAACCGCGTTCGCCCTTGGTCAGGTAGCGGAAATTCGCGTGGACCGTCGGCACAAACGGATTACGCGGATGCAGCACCAAAGAAATCCCCGTTGCAGTGAAGTGCGTTCCTTCTCCGGGAAGTTGTTTGGCAAACTCGGGAGACATTTCACCGTACACTTCGGAAAAGTTGACGCCGGCCTTTTCAAACACGCCCCCTTCGACCAGCACGCGGGTTCGTCCGCCGCCCCCGCCGTCTCGCTCCCAGCGATCTTCGCGAAACTTCTCTTGACCGTCGACTTCTTCCAGGCCGGCACAGATGCGATCTTGCAGCCCTAGGAAATACTCTACCGCTTGTGCGTGCATGGTTCGTTCTCCCGCGCATGACCGATTTCAAGATGCCGAGATCCATTTTGAGATAAGATACGGAATCTCATCAATCCTTCAACCTTCGCCGCTGCTTGGCCTTTACAACTTGTTCCAGAGTCCGTCGCCGATGCTTTTGCCTTTGCCACCTAAAATGGGGTAACACGAACCAGAAGGCACCGCATGTTTCTGCGTTTTTTCCTAACGCTCATCTGTTTCATCGTGATCACGGCCAGCCTCACCGCGATGGTGGTGCTAGTGCGTTCCCCCGCCGAGTCGTTCGGCGAAACGCTGGTCAGCGTGTTGCTGGCAGTCATGTTGGTCACGCTTCTGACCGTGGGGCCGGCATACTATTTAACGCGAAACTTCATCCGTCCGCTGGTCGAATTGGTCGAAGGGGCACGACGCATCGCCGATGGAGAGTACGGCCACAAAGTCTACACCGGAGGCCGCGGCGAAAGTCACACCTTGGCACGCACCTTCAATAGCATGAGCGAACGCCTCGCTGCTCAGTTTGCCCAACTGGAAGAAGATAGCCATCAGTTGCGGACGATCCTTAGCGGTATGGTCGAAGGCGTCGTTGCGGTAGATGCCGATCAGCGGGTGTTGTTCGCCAACGAACGCGCTGCGGAATTGCTCGACTTTGACTTAGCGACAGCCAAAGATCGTAAATTCTGGGAGATCACCCGACAACGGCATCTGCAAGCGATCGTGGCGCGGGTACTGCAAGGTTCCGAACCGCACCGCGAGGAATTCGATTGGAAGTCGCCGACCGCCCGTTATTTGGCCGTTTACGCCGCCCCGCTGCGAGGTACACGCTCACAGGGAGCGATTCTGGTGTTGCACGACACCACCGAATTGCGACGCTTGGAACGGGTACGACAGGAGTTCGTGGCCAATGTGTCGCACGAACTGAAAACGCCTTTGTCGGTCATCAAAGCCTGTGTCGAAACCCTGTTGGATGGTGCCGTCGAAGATTCCTCGGCCCGCCTGGGCTTTCTCGAACAGATTGCCGAACAGTCGGATCGCTTGCACAACCTGATTTTGGACCTGCTGACGTTGGCCCAGATTGAAGCCGGCGCAGAGTATCTGGAGATCGAGCCGGTGCGTGTGGAGCACGCCGTTGCCGAGTGTTTCGATCGGCTACGGCCCCGCGCCGATGCCAAGAATATCACCTTGAAACTGCACTGCACTCCGGAATGCCGTTTGCTGTGCGTCTGGGCCGACGAAGAGGCTCTCAGTCGTATTCTCGACAATCTGATCGATAATGCCGTCAAATACACCCCCGCCGGGGGCCAGGTCGAAGTCCGTTGGCACGCTACGGCCGAAACCGTCTGTCTGGAGGTCGAAGACAACGGCATCGGCATTCCCGAACGCGATCTGCCACGGATTTTCGAGCGGTTCTATCGCGTCGATAAAGCCCGTTCCCGCGAACTGGGCGGCACCGGCTTGGGACTATCCATCGTCAAGCATCTGGCACACGGCATGAAAGGGACGGTCAAAGCCACAAGCACCTTGGGCCAAGGCTCGAAATTCACCGTTTGCCTGCCGCGTTCCCGCGATGCCGAAACTTGAGCCGCCCTCCGTCCGTTCCCTACTGCGTTCCCGCGATGCCGACTGGAGCCGCCCACCGTCCATTCCGTATCACGTTCCCGCGATGCCGAGACTGGAGCTGCTCCCTCGAACCCGACGCGATGCATCGAGAACGCATGCGTCCTCCACGAATTTGGCCTGACCGCTTAAGCCGCCCGTGAAGTCGATGCCGAAGCGGATGTGGCTGCCGATTTGGGCACCGACGAAGACACAGGCACCGAGGCGGCTGCTGCCTCTGATCCGAACGGCACCGAGGTGGTGTCGCTGTTGCCGAGGGCATCGAGTCGGGCATCGATCGCCTGGAGGCAGGGGCGTAGTCCGGCGTGATTGGCAATCTGGATCGCTAGCCCGGGGCGGGCGTTGGCCTCCAGCAGCATCGGTCCTTGTTCCGCGTCGATGACAATGTCCACCCCCACGTAGCCCAGCCCGGTAGCCCGTGCAACCCGTTGGGCCATCTGCAAGATCTCGGCCCAGAACGGCACTTCGTGCCCGAGCAACGGTTGCTGGGTATCGGGATGCCGGGCGATTCGTTGATGATGACGCTGCACCGCGTGATGCGTTCGGCCAGTCGCTAAATCGATCCCTACGCCGATACCGCCTTGGTGCAAGTTGGCCCGACCGCTCGATTGCCGGGTGGGCAAACGCAACATTGCCATCGCCGGCTGACCGCGATACACCACGACGCGGACATCAGGAATGCCTTGGTAAGCGAGCGATTCCAAATGCGGATGCAGCCGTACCCGTTGTTGCACGAGGGCTTCATCGGGTCGGCCCCCCAAGGAGTACATCCCCGAGAGAATGTCCGACAGATGCTGCCGTACCGTCTCGAGGGGCACGATCTCGCCATTGTGCCGGATCAGCCCAGCCGTGCTGCGACCGTGAAAAACCAGCACGCCACGGCCGGCCGAACCGCGATTCGGTTTGATGACGAAATCGCTCCGTTGCCCCAGCAGTTCGTCCAACCTACGCAACTGCCCGACGAAACGCACCACCTGATAAATCTCGGGGGTCGGCACGCCGATACGGCAACAAACTTCCTGCATCCGCAGTTTGTCATCGACGATGGGAAATGCCCCCCGCGGGTTGTGATCGAGAATGCATTCGGCATTGCGCCGATTCATCCCCAAGATGCCTAGTTGCCGCAACCGTCGCGCAGCGAAAAGCCAAAACATACGATCGATCTCCTTGGGTCGCCCGCAGGCCATCTATCGATCGCCGAGCTACCCCTCGGCTCCGAAGCGTCACACACGGGGGCGAAGGGTCGGCTCAAAAGCGTCGCTGCAACGTCGGTGTGCATTCGCCGACAATCACACCCACCGGTTGCGTTGGCGTTGGCGGCTGTGTCTGCGGTTCGCTGAGGAATTCGCGAAAGCGATACAGTTCGGTCAAGCGATAGCCGGTGTAACGCCCCAGGAGCAACAGCAAAGCCACGACCACCCCCACCGCCTCCGGGTAAGCCAACAGCGTGGCCGACACCCACGACCATGACAGCACCCCCCAAAGGATCGCAGCCAACCCCAAGGTGGCTCCCAATGTGCGAAACGATGCCGCTGATCCGTCTTCCTCTTCCAACGTCCAGAAGCGTTCGATCATCCCCGTCAGAATGACCAACGGATACAGCGACAAATACCGCGATGCCGATATTTGTCCTTGATGAGCCACCAGCACCAAGCCCACTAGCACGGCCACGATCAGACTCAGCATCACCGCCGTCCGAGGGACTTGCAGCAGATGGAAGCGATTCAACACCTTCCGCATCGACCAACCGAGCAGGAGGATACCGACAAAAATCCCCATGCCGATGATGCTCCCTGTCTCGCGGAAAGCCAACCCCAGCAGAGCCGGAGCAAACGTGCCAAACGTGGGCATGCCGATGACATTGCGAAACACCGCGACCAGCAGCGACGCCAACGGCAACAGCAACAGAAATTCGACCAAACCTCGATCCTGCGGCGGCAAACGCTGAGGCGACGCCGCCCGATACAGCCGCTGAATCCAACTCGCTGATTCACTGCCGAAGCTGGGCACCTTTTCCATCAGAAACGCTGACTCCAGCCCGCGCACCGAACGCCCGTGCGCCACGCGGACATCGTTGTGGGCTAACACCACATGCGACCGTGGCAGTCGCCCCCAATGATGCAGGAACGCATCCATCGGCAGCCAATGATCGCCGACGAACGCCTCGGCCCAGATGTGGGCTTTCTGCTCGTTGCCGGCATGCAGCGTCACGCCCAAAACCAGACGTGCGGGAATCCCCCGAGTACGGCACAACGCGACCAGCAACCGGCTTTTGGCCAACGAATCTCCCGCTTCCTGCTGCAAGCAGAGCAAGGCCGATGCCGAGCCGGTCGAAACGCTCGGCTCGTTGGCAATCTGTTCATCGACGAAGCGGTACAAACGCTCGACTTGATCGCTCGGAGTGCTGGCTTCGGCGACCAACTCGCGGGCACAGGCAGCAAGGTCAGGATCGTCGACCTCGATGCCCGGTTCTTGGCGAAGATATTCCCCCGCATGAGGCGGAGTTTGCGCCGCGCCGAGGCCGGCCCCTTCGGGCCGGGGACGCAGCAACAGATAGCATTCCGCGTGCAGACGAAACGTGCCCCCGGAGTAGGTCGGTTGTGCGGTCCACAGGACGGTTCGGCGCAACGGCGTCGATCTTTCCTCGGCTCGGCCGATAAACTGCGGCGCGTGAAACGCTTCTTGAACGATCTGCTGCTGCGGTGTGACCAAAGGCAATACGGTCGTCACTTGCGTGCTCGCCGAGCCGCGCCCTTGCACGATGAGCGTTAGTTTCCAGGTTTCCGCGAGGCTGGGCATGCGGACTTCTTCGCCCAAGACGTGCCAACGTCCGAGCATGAGCGCTGCACTGAGCAATCCCAAGACGCTCGCCGTCCACCAGGTGAGAGTCGTTTTGGACATCCTTGCCCTCGTCGTGAAGAGAAATCACCGCATCGGACCATGCCCAAGTCACTCGGAACCCCGGCGCGGCGTCGCTTCGGTCGGCCACGGCCACGGTAATGCCGTGGTTGCGGGGTGCCATTCGATGCGAAAGGTCACTTCGTGTTCCGCCTGCGAACGGGGTGTCAGCAACAGATAGCCACACCGTCGCGTCGCATCGTAACGGAAGCAGTAATGGCGTTCGGGAAGTTTACTGCGGAATTGGGGGGTCGCTCCGACCGGTGCATCGGGCAACGGAATTTCGAGGAAAATCAATGGCAGCAAGCGTCGGCTGTCGGCCGACTCGCCGTTGCTCAGCAATCCCGCCAGCCGAGCATTGGGCCGTAGTTGCGCCACATAGCGATCAACGCTGACCACCTCGTGAGAGGCCGCCGGGAGGCGAATGGTTCCGTGATGGACGACGCCGGTTTCGCTACGTTCGCTGCGGCGTCGTTGGACCTGCCAGCGAACCGCAGGTTTGGCTTGTTCGGGCATTGCAGGAGCGGGCAATTGCAACGTCGGATCGCCCCATAAGGTGAATGCCCAGGCCGAACGCAAATTCGCCCCTCCTAGGCGTGCCCCTTGAGGGAGTCGGTTTTCTTTCCATTGAGCATACAGCAGCAAGAAATTCTTCGCCTGCCGCAGCGATTCGCCCAGCGTCTGATGATCGTACAACACGCCGTCGAGAAATGCCAAAGAAAACGCCCCCCCGGTGCCGGAATAGATCCGCGACGACGCACCGACCACCGCTACCGCGCCCCGACGCAGCAACGGTTGGACTTTCGGTTCCATCAACGCTAGACAGCTTTGCAGCACGACCAACGCCGGCCGCAATGGCTCGGTCCAATCGACGAAGCCATAGTCCTTGATCAGGGTATTGTGATGCCCCTCCCACAATACGACGTCCTGCCCCGGCAGGGATTGCCGAAAATAACGCGGATCGACTTCGTCGCCGAACAGGCTCAGCGTGCGATAGCCGCAGTTGGCCAACTCCAACGCCGAATGCCGCGACAAAGTTTCTAACAAATTCAAGCTGCTGCCAGGATTGCTCACGACCATAGCCCGCCGCGGGGTGGGGCGTTCGACCATCCAGCGCTGCCGCGCCAGTTGCAGCAGAATATCGCTGCGGCGGGGAGCCAATAACCGCCCCACGGCGAAGCGAAACAGGTCGTCTTCGTCGTCAGGAGTCAGCGGTTCCATTTCGATGACGATGTCTTTTCCCGCGATCGGATTGGAGCGAGTCTGCGGAGCAAGGGCTTTCAAGTTAGCCAACAAAATCACATGATCGGCTTGGCGATATTCGCTGTATCGTTGCGCTTCGCGGACCACGGTAGCGGCATCGCTTCCTTGCGGATTGGTCAGCAGCAAAGCGGCATGCCGCTGCAAAGCCAGCCACGGCCCCAACACTGCCAACGATTCGCCCCCATAGGTGGCATCGGCTGGATTGACCAGAACCAGGGTGCGTACCGGCGCTCCAGCCCGATGAATCCGGCGAATCCAGGCTTGCACGTCGGCTTCATGGAACAACCGTTCCACGTTGGCCCCCAAGAAAGTCGAACTGGCCAACGCCCCGACCAGCAGTGGCCGAGCGTTCGGCCATTGGCGGCACCAAGCCAAGACCATCTCGCGGGGCGTCTGCTCGTCGATGACCAACAGCGGCACGCGGAGCAACCCGGCCAGATGGGCCGCCAACAAGCACAACCGTCGCTCGCTAGCCGACACCAAAACCAAGCGTTCCGGCTTGACAAACCATTGCCGCCAAAGGGAATCGGCTTGGCTCGGCTTCCAGGGAATCACCGGTTGGACCGCACGCCCCAACCGTGATGCCGTCGGTGCCCGGTGTGCCGTGAACTGACCAATCGGGCACAACGGCAGATCCTTCCATTGTTGCAGCAATTGTCGGAAATAGGGAGAATCTTCCGCCGGTTCGAGGAGTATCACATCGTGCGGTCGAGCGACGGTCAAGGTGGTCAAACCGATGAGCGTATCCCGTTCGTTGGCGGGGGCGAACAAAAGCAAGTTCTGCTGGGGAACAGCCCCCGCAGTCCCGCTTGATCCCAGAGCCAGCCGCCACGATGCCCCAGCACCGCTCAGCGTGCCGGTCAGCATCAACCCGCTGAGAATGCCCCCCAGCCAACGCATGGTACGAAGTCCCTCCAGACCACTATTCTGCTGTCCCACGACGACGGCAGCGATTATGACCTGAATGGGTACTTTCGCACTAGTCCGACTTGGAGCAATCCCGTCGCGGGAAGTACTGGCTTGGATCCATCCTGTCGAGAGAAGCACTGGGGAACGGATCGCGACGAATCCCCCACGCGGAAGCAGGAATAGGCAGGCAGGATTGCAATCTGCGCTCGCCTGAGGCGAACTAGGCGAGCACTTCAGAAGACGCAGGAGCAAGACGAACCAAGGAACGAATCAGCAGCGGTGGGGAATTTCAATCTTACACCAACCGAGGTCCATCGACGTGCTATCGGAGCCGTTGTTGGTGAAGATCGCTTGGTTGAGCGAGTAGTAAACGAATCGGCCCTTCTTTTCGTCGCGGACCAATTTCGCTTGCCGTAGCACGCCCAAGTGATGCGAAACATTGACGATTTCGACCCCAAGCATGTTGGCCAAGGCGGTCACACTTTTTTCCCCATCGCGCAAGCATTCAATAATGCGTATGCGATTGGGTTCCGCCAACGCTTGCAACTTCTCGGCGCAGTCCTTGGCAAGCTCCTTTTCCGTAATCGTCACTTTCTTTTCGGTCATGCCAGCATCCTAAGGTAAAACAGCTTCTCAACGAATGAGCCGCCAATCGGGCTACCTCCCGCACGAGGAGCCTAACAACGACTGGCAAGGCTTCATGTCACAACTTAACAACTTAAGGCTTCATGTCACAACTTAACAACTTACTGTCGCGTCCCCTGTCCGATTCGTCGAGAAAACGGGAGTCGCGAACGTTCATGCATCTGTGCAATCGCTATGCCAAAAATTTTTCATGATCGGGTAGTTTCTTTCCTATCTCAATATTAGTTAGAAGTTCGGCAAAGATCAAACTGCTATCCCATTTTTGACAGATTGTCTTATTCAGTTGGTAATTGTTGCAAAAATTCGATTTACTCGAATAATTAATTCCTTATTTTCGATTTCAAATCAGGGGAGGAGATCTTTCTGAAGAAAAGGGGGAGGTTTCATCCTTCCCCCTCTCCAACAGGTGCATGAAGGCACAGATCAGATCCTCCGCTGCCCACTTCTGGTCCTTTAAGGCTCACCTTTGGCTTAGCCTCAGCCTTGCCGGCGACACCACGGCGCACCGCAAGGTGGCCCTTGACCACAAGCTTCTGCTGCGGAAGCGGTTGCTCCCACGGTTTCCATCGGCCGTGCCGGGAGGCTCAGTTTTTTGCTCAGACGCGGTGCCGAACATTGGGGACAGGTAAGTTCCTTCTCTTCTTCAGGAGAACGAATGAGTTTCTCAAATTCATGACCACATTCATTACAGACATATTCATACATAGGCATGATCGCATCTCCACTGGACAGGGGAATCATTTTCGGCGTCGGCGATAAATTTCGCTGGCACGAAAAAGAGTCTCCCGTTCACTCTCGGTGAGGCTTTCTTGTCCAAACTTAGCGACTTTGTCGAGCAGTTGATCGACTTTAGCTTCGAGATGTTCGTCGGGTTCGCGC
>CALEEC010000460.1 GCA_937949245.1 uncultured Gemmataceae bacterium
GCGAAGCTCGGCCCAAACCTCCCAAGGGGCATCAGGCCAAGCCAGCTTCAGGGCTTCCCATTCGTCATGTGGGTTAATCATGATCACCTCTTTGGAATTGTACCCCTGTAGAGGCGACGATAGCCAGGATGGCGGCCTTGATGGGGTCGGGCAGCGTCGGCCAGGCGTCACAGATACGCTGCAAGTCGGGGTCAGTGATCCCACCTTCGCGGGTGGGCTTTTCGGAGCGGGTACGCCCAGTGGTACAACTCACGGCGGCTAGTGTCGTAACTTGCTTATCTGGCTGATGTTTAGAACGCGAAGTATCCGGAAAGTTGATCCGCGACCTGCGAGCGCCCAACGAGGTTGGCTGGAATCGGGTCAGTTGGGATTTGAGCCGAATGACGATCGGTTCGCGATCGTCGTTGGTTGAGCCGGGAACGTATCGGGTGGTGCTGAACCTAGACGGCCAAGAACTGGTGCAACCGCTGCGGATCGTCGGCGATCCGAACCTCCCTGCTGCGGCCCAGACACTGGAAGCAGATGAAGAAATCCTCCCCGATCGCAAACCGGAGAAGCTCAAAGCGCCGCAACGCGAAGGGGAAGATTAGGCTACGACGGCGCAAGAGGATTAGATGGTCTTGAGCGTGAGCGGCGGGCGTCAGCCCGCCGTGGTTTTCACGCTGTGATGCATTTTTCACCACGCAAGCAAACCACGGCACGGTGCGATACTGACATATAGACACGGCGGGTTGACGCCTGCCGCTCCGCTCGGTGGGTTCGACAGACACAGCGGGCTGACGCTCGCTGCTCCGCTCGGTGCAAGGAAGAAAGCCGCGTCGCACTTTTCGTTCCGTTGCGATACAATCGGCTGATCGGAATGGTTCGCGCTTGTTTCTCGGCTTCAACCGCGGAAGTCTCCCGATGGAACCGCTCGATCACCGAACGCTCGTCAGTCAACTCGTCGATGACCTCAATTGGCTAGAGGCCTACTCTCGCCATGCACCGGAATCGGCGGACAAAACCGGACCGTTACGCTTGGCCGCGGCGCTGGTACGCAATGTTCTGGGGCCGTTTCTAGAAGGTCAACCGCCTTTGCCGTTGCATGTTGTCGTCGTCGGAGGAGCCGGCGCGGGCAAAAGCACCATCGTCAACTTCCTGTGCGGAGCCAACGTCGCCGAGGCCAACCCCCAAGCAGGTTTCACTCGGCATCCGATCGCTTACGTCGGAGGCAATGCTGCGACTTCGTTGCAGTGGTCGGCCCATTTCGGCTTCCTCGGGCCGTTGCAAAAATTGACCCAACCGGCCGCTAGCAATCTCGACCAAGACGTGTACCAGGTCCGTCGGGTGCCGACGGCATCGTCTTCTTCGTTGACTGCAACCCCTGCCGCGCCGCAGGCGTTGGCCACGCTCGAGCCCCCCACGCAACTGCTCCCCGGTCTGCTCGATGAGTTCGTCGTCTGGGACTGCCCCGATATGACCACCTGGGCTTCCAGCGGTTACACCTCCCGATTGCTAGAAGTGGCCGGCCTGGCCGACATTATCGTCTACGTCGCTTCCGACGAACGTTACAACGACGCCATCCCCACGCAGTACCTGCATTTGCTGATCCAGTCGGGCAAAGCGGTCATCGTCGTGCTGACCAAAATGCGCGAGTCCGACATGCAACCACTGCTCGAGCATTTTCGCCAGGAAGTGATTGCGCGCCTCCCCCGGCTGCCGGATGGCTCGGCCCCTGTGGTGCCCTGCTTGGCCATCCCGTTTCTGGCCCCGGGGGATCTGGCCGATCCGACCGGCAAAGCGGCCAAATATCGCATTGCCTTGCTCAATCAAGTGATGGTACTGGGCGATCCCCCCTTGGCCGCTCGGCAACGGACGGTGGGGTTGGCCATCAAGTGCCTCATCGCGGCTTGTTCCGAACTGCTGGAAGTGGCGCGTCAGGATCTGGAAGCCATCGACGCTTGGCGTGCCGCCGTGCGTGCCGGTCGGGCCGAGTTTGAAGCCCGTTACCGCCGCGAATATCTCTCGTCGGAACGCTTCGGCCGATTCGACCTAGCCCGCGAGCATTTGTTGGATCTGCTCGAACTGCCCGGCGCAGGGCGGATCGTCAGCGGCTTGTTTTGGCTGGCCCGTGCGCCGTATCGCTTGGTCCGCTCGGCGATTACCGGCATGAACCGACCCGAGTCGGTCTACTTGCCGGAACAAGAAGTCCTCGTCGCGGCGTTCCGTGCTTGGCTGGATCAACTGCGTTCCGAGGCACTACAACGGGCCGGCCAACATGCCGTCTGGAAACATTTAGCCAAGGGGTTCGAGGGACCACTGACCCAGGAAGCCCACGACCGCTTTGCCCAACTAGCGCGGCAGTTCGAGCGCGGCCAAGCGGAAACCTTGCAAGGAGCCCCCCGCAGCGTCTACGAAGGATTGGAAAGCAATCCGACATTGCTCAACACGCTGCGCAGTGGCAAACTGGCTTTGGACGCCAGCGCCATCGGTGCAGCCCTGTGGATCGCCAATTTCAGTTGGTGGAGCCTGCTTGCGGTGCCTTTGGCCGCGAGTTTCACTCATTCTGTTGTCGAAATGATCGGTTCGCAAGTGGTCGAACACAAACGCGAGCAGGTCCGTAGTCGGCAACAGAAGCAGATGAGCCAATCGCTGGCTACACCGTTGGCCGATTGGCTGTGTCACTGGCCGGTCACTGGTGGATCGACGTATGAACGCTTGCAATTGGCTTTGCAACGCATCCCGTCGGCATTTCGGCAGATGGAAGATGCCTTGCGCCGCCGACTTTGAGGGAGAGTTGGCCGACCATGAGCGAATCGCCTGTCCCCGTCCCCTTGCCAACGTCCTTGGCTCCCGTCGAATCGGTGCTACGCACCTTGGCCCCGAAACTCCGCGGTCTGGAACGGCAACTGCGCGACTGGTTGCAAGCCCGGCATTGCTTCCCCATCTCCGCGACGCAACGCAGCTCCCTGGAGACCTTGGCCGACGACCTGAAACGGCAAGCCGATGCCCTCGATGTGGATCGCCCCTTGCTGGTTATCATGCTCATGGGCGGAACCGGGGTCGGCAAATCGACCTTGCTCAACGCCCTGGCCGGTGCCCCGATTGGGCAGGCTTCTTTCACCCGACCAACTACCCGCGATCCGGTGGTCTACTTCCATCATTCGGTACGGCCGGATCGCTTCGATCCCGCCTTGCGTCACTGCCGCTTGGTGGCGCACGACCGCGACACTTTGGCCAACAAGATCATCGTTGACACCCCCGACCTCGACAGCAACGACTTGGCCAACCGCGACAAGTTGCTGGTCTTACTCCCGGTCGCCGACGTGGTCTTGTACGTCGGTTCGCAGGAAAAATACCACGACCAGATCGGCTGGGAACTGTTCAAACAGCAACGCAAACGCCGAGCTTTTGCCTTCGTGCTGAACAAATGGGACCGCTGCTTGCATCCGGGAGCATCCGGCTTACGGCCCGATGAAGACCTGCTACGCGACCTGAAGCAAGAAGGCTTCGAGCGGCCCCGTTTGTTCCGCACGGTCGCCCAAAGCTGGGTCAATCACGCTTTGCAGCACGGGGCCAACTCCACCAGTGTGCCTGCCGATCTTCCCGAGGGCGAACAGTTTCTCGAACTGCGGCACTGGCTCGAACTGGGGCTGACCCGTTTGGAAGTCGAAGCCGTCAAAGCTAAAGGCGTCGGGCAATTGCTGACCCAACTGCAACAAGCCCTCGAACGACTGCGTCCGCCCGATCTGACCCAGGAAGCCCAATGCACCCGCGCCGCTTGGGATCGCGTCCTCGACGAAGAAGCACGCTTGGCCAGCGATGTGCTGCTCTCGTCGCTCGACCCGTATCAGACCGAGATCGAACACCACTTCAACCTGGAAAATCAGACCCGGTTCCGCGGTCTGATGGCCGGCTATCTGAAACTGATGACCAAAGCCCGTTTCGTCACCAGCAACTTGCGGCCGCAAAAGGTATTGCTGCCCGAGCTGGGGAACTCACGCGATGCTGCCAAGATCCCGACCTGGGATCTGTCCGCCTTCACCCGGCAAAGCATCCGGGCCGCGGGAGAGAAGGTGCTGGATCAACGCTGCTCCGCTCTGGTAAATCGGCTGTTGGTCGAAGCAGATCAGCAGCGTTTCCCCTTGCCCTTGCTTGCCGAGCCGACCCAAGAGGCCAGCCGACTCGATTGGTACGAACGCTTCGACCGCGATTTGATCGCGGCACTCACGGAAGCGGAACGGATCGTCACCTCCCCCACGGGCGGACGCAAACTATTGCAAGCCGGTGTCATCGGCGCGGCCAATTTGATCCCGGAATTGGCCTTCATCAGTGGTTTGGGCGTGCTGCTGTATCGCTTCTTCATGATCGAAGGCTACAAAGCGGAACCCATCGACATTGCTTTGCCATTTTTGATCACCTTGGTAGTACTGATGCTGATGCACATCTTGATAACCCTGCTGTTGCCCATGCGTTGGCGGACGATTCGGCAGCATTTTCGCCGAGAACTCGAAACCCAACTGCGCAACGACCTCCAGGGCGTCTACGCGATTCTCCCCGAACAAGTCGCCCAAATGCTGCACGACGAACGCCAACAGTTGAACCGCATCATCGACGAAGTCGCCCAACTGGCCGCGTGGTTGGAAGAACGCCGACAAGCCGCCGACATCATGGAACTGTACGCCCGAGACTGACCTACACGCACGCCGAGGCCTGTTTGACACTTCATCCCAATCCCATAGCCGGCTTGGTCCCCCGAGCGGAGCGGCAGGCGTCAGCCCACTGCTCCGAGAGAATGCGCGCTTCCCGAGCAGCAGGCGTCAGCCCGCCGTGCTACGCCCGCTGCTTTCGGTCGCCTCGGTTTCCAAAGGAATGCTCGCGTCGATCAGTAAGCCTGTCAGACTGGCCCCGAGGTAGGCCAAGGCACAAACGTAGAAGACGGCATCCCAACCGAAAGCACCCTGCAACTGCCCCAATGCGATCGGCGACAAGGCCGCTCCGAAATTGCCCCACATGTTGGCCCAACCGATGGCCGCTCCAACCCGACGCCGAGTCATATCCTGCATCAGCGCCCAAGTACTGGGAACCATCATATCGGTAGCGAAGGCGACCACGGCCAACGCGGCGACCGCTTCCCAAGCCGCGGGCAAATGTGGACAAACCACAAACGCCAGCAAGCCGATCAACGGAATTACTCCCATCGGAATCGCACGCAACCACCGCGGCGACACCGTCCGCAGCAGATAATCCGCGAAGCGTCCCCCCACTAGCATCCCTATAGCCCCGAACAACAACGGAGCCATCGACATTTGCCCCCGTTGCTCGACCGGGGTTCGGTACACCTCTTCGAGAAACTGCGGCAGTTTGGTAATCAGAAACGCCCAGCCAAAGTTGATGCAGAATTGCCCGATACTCGACAACAACAAATTGCGATTCGTGGCCAAGATCTTCAGCAGATAGCCGATCGATTCGGTCTTGCTCTTCCCCTGCTGCACAGCCGACGACTTCTCCGATGCATCGGCCGATGCCCCCGTCGATGCCCCCGTCGATGACACCGCCGACGATTCCTGCGAGGCAGGAGCCGAGGCAAGAACACCGAAGTTAATTCGCTGGCGTTCGGCGTCGTTGCACCAGGGATGTTCTTCGGGCCGATCGCGGACGATCCCCCAGAACAACCCAGCCACTGCAAGCCCCACCAGGGCATACACCAACATCACCCCGCGCCAACCGGTTCCGTAGATCTGCCGAAGCGCTTTGGGGAATTCGATTTCCAAAGCCAAGCGGTTGAGCCGTTGCGTCTGGGCGACGCTACGCTCGCTGGGGGGCAGATCGAGAATTGTTCGGCCTTCGCGGGAAAGTTTACCGCGATCTAGCGACACTCCCACGGTCAGTTCGGGATCGGCGATCGCTTGGTTGAGTTGTTCGAGCAGGATAGCATCGTCGGCATCGAGGTTCAAACGCATCTGCAATTTCGCGGCCAAGGAGTCGAGCGCGGCCACTTGCCGTAGTTGCGTTCGCAAGGCAGCAGCGTCGATCAAATCGGTCGATTGCAAGGTCGAAGCCACACTTAACGGCACCAACGCGACGACGAGGAAGGCGGTAAGCACCTGCGTACTGGCCCCGCCGATGCGCCCGCCGAGTGTGACGAAACTATTGGCACGTCCCCGTTCGTAGACCGGCACCCAACGGCGAATGACTCCGCTGGCCGTCGGATAGCCTCCGGCCTCGGCCAAGCCCAAGGCCAAGCGAAACACCATCAGCCACAGCAACGACTCCGCGAGGGCAATGCCGATCATGCATAAACCGCAGGCGATCAGATACAGCGTCATCATCCGCCGGGCCCCCCAACGATCGCTGAGAGTCCCCGCGGGCACCTGCCCCAGAGCGTAGGCCAGGAAAAAGGCACTCAAGACGTAATCGAATTGCTCGGAAGTGAGGTGCAAATCTTGGCGAACGTAGGTACCCAACAGCGCCAAGCAAACGCGGTCCAGATACAACACCACCGCGACCGCAGCGCAAGCGAACACGACCCAATACCGAACTTGCGAAGGAGCGGACGCCGAAAGGGAAGTCACGGGAGTGTCTCCGTAGCGGTGGGAAGCGGTAGGCAGCAGACCTCACGCTACGGATTGTAGTGACCTCGCCTCAGGCGAACATAGCCGATCGCGCAGGAGGGACGATGGTTCAATGGCCGATGTATTTCGCGTACAGGGTGCGTGCCTTCTCGCAATCGTCGGTCCCTTTGATGATGGCCCGACCATCGGGGAAGACGGTGAACTGATATTCGTCCACATCAAACTTCAGCAGGAACTTGTTGTAGCTGACGGTGCCCGAGTGTTCGAGTTGCTTGGCCAAATCGGGGAAATTCAAGGTCGTGTGCAAGCGCTGCGACACCTGAACGGCATTGCGTCCGCAAAGGCTGATCGTTTGCGAACCGTGCGTCCCTTCGAGCCATTCAAACCGCTTCCGCTGGCAGCAGGGACAATCGACCTTGCCCAATAGCGGCGCGATCTTGATGCGTCGAGTGGTATTCTCCCAAGCATCGATGTACAACAGTTCGCGGTTGATCGTCTCGGGTTTGCCCACCAGCAACTTGATCGCTTCGGTGGCCTGGAAACTAGCAATGACGCTGACCATCGGCCCCAGGACGCCGGCCGTTTCGCAAGTGCCGACCTCTCCGGGTCCCGGAGAGGCCTCGAACACACACCGGAGGCAGGGCGTCTGATGCGGGATGATGGTCATCGTCTGGCCGTGACTCCCCACCGCCCCGCCGTAGACCCACGGTTTGCCTAGTCTGACCGCGGTATCGTTGATCAGGTAACGGATCTCGAAGTTGTCGGTGCCGTCGAGGATGACATCGACATCGCGGCAAAGTTCCTCGATGTTGGTACGGTCGATGTCGGCGACCACCGGTTCGACGGTGACCGTCGAGTTGATTTGCCGCAACTTGTTGGCCGCGGCCACGGCTTTGGGGAGATTGTTGGTCACATCGGATTCGTCGAATAGCACCTGACGTTGCAAGTTGCTCAATTCGACGAAATCGCGATCGACAATGCGGACAAAGCCGACGCCCGCTCGGACCAAGTGATTGGCCAACACCGTGCCTAACGCACCGACGCCGCACAGGGTCACTCGTCCGGCCGCGAGCCGATTTTGCCCTGCTTTGCCGACGCCGGG
>CALEEC010000461.1 GCA_937949245.1 uncultured Gemmataceae bacterium
GCCGTGCAAGCAGAAGTTCCCCGAAATGGTCAAAATGTACAAAGAGTTGGCTCCCAAAGGGTTGGTGCTGATCTCGCTCACCATCGACGAAGCCGACGATAAGCCGGCCGCTCTCGAATTCCTCAAAAAAATGAATGCGACGTTCGAGAACTACTGGCTCGATGACACCGAAGCCAACAAGGATAAATGGCACGAGAAGTTCTGCATCATCGGCCCGCCAGTGGTGCATGTGTTCAATCGCAAAGGCGTGCGTGTCAAAACCTTCGCGGCCGATCAACCCTTCAAGACCGCCGATGTCGAGCAGTTCGTCAAGCAACTGCTCGAAGAAAAATAAATCCGCTCGGCAAAAGCCCAAGTTTCACTACGGACTTTGTGTTCAGGTGATCTTGTGTTACTATAAAGCCAAACGATCCGTAGTGGAACGGAGGTCTTTCCCCATGCCAACGGATACAACCATTCGATGCCGAGCCTGGGCATCGTCCGCAGATATACCCCGACGCCAAGTACCGGTGCCATCAACAACTGCTCCCCGACGCCGAGCAACGGCGTCATCAACGGATGCCCCCCGACGCCGAGCAACAGTGTCAGCGGTTGTCGTGGGAGATGAGTCGGCCGTCTCTTCCCAGGGCGTCTTGGTCACCTTGGTGCCGGGGCCTGATCGACGTAGCACCCCTAAGCCGTATCAGTTCCGCATCGTGTATCGCAGCAGTAGCCGAGAGATAGGCTGCGTGATGACGTGGTTGGTACTCGGCGGACGGCAACCGTATCTCGTGACGCTGGAATGCACCTCAACGGGCCATACGCGTTGGCACTGTACCTGTACCGATGCTGTCTACCGTGGCGAAGATCGGCCGGACTATCGCTGCAAGCACATCCGTGGACTGACCGCTTGCCTGCCGGCAGAGTGAGCCGGCCCCATCCCGACGAAATGAATCTACAGCAAGGAGCAATCGCATCGGCTCATTGGGCCGGGCCGGTCAGGTCTGGTCGATTGCGGTGGCATCCGAATCGTCGAGGACTTGCCGGACCACGCGGATGATCTGCTGAGCCGCGAAGTCGATGTCTGCGTCGGTCAAGGTCGGCCAAAAGCTCAGACGCAAGGCCGACCGTAAGACCGCCGGCGGAACCCCCATCGCTTGCAAAACCGGCGAAGGCAACAACGAGCCACTGGAACAAGCCGACCCGGTCGAACAAGCGACACCGGCCAAGTCGAGTGCCAGCAGCAGCAGATCGCCGCGACAACCGGGGAACGACACATTCAACGTCCAAGGCGAACTCGCGGGCGAACCTTCGGGCGGACCATGAACGACCAACGGAATCGCGGCTTGGCGAAGCTGAGCGAGCAAGCGTTGCTTCAACTGCTGTACTCGTGCGGTGGCCTGTTCGCGTTGGCGTTCGGCTATTTCCAACGCGGTGGCCAGAGCGACGGCCCCAGCGACCGACTCGGTGCCGGGGCGTCGATCCCGCTGTTGATGTCCTCCCCAAAGCAGTGGCTTCGGCACGCGACCGGAACGCACCAACCACGCGCCGATCCCCTTGGGTGCACCGAATTTGTGTCCGCTGAGGCTGAGGCTATCGACATCGAGTTGCCGAAACGACACCGGCAGCCGACCCACCGCCTGGGCGGCATCGCAATGCAAGATCACCCGCCGATCACGAATCCGGGCACGGACTTCGCGCAATGGTTGGATCGTGCCGGTTTCGTGGTTGACGAACATGACACACACCAAGCGGGTCGAGGGATCGAGTCGCTGGGCCAAGTCATCGACATCGATTTGTCCTTGAGCGTCGACAGCGCACCATTGCACATCGAAGCCCCGATGAGCCAGTTGCCGTAAGGGTTCGACAATGCACGGATGCTCGATACGACTGGCCAACAACCGTGCTGGTGGCTCACCAGCAAAACCGAAGACGGCCAAATTGTTCGCCTCGGTGGCACCGCTGGTGAAGATCACTTCGTCCGGCAGGGCGTCGAGCCGTTGAGCGACCTGTTCGCGGGCCTGTTCCAAGGCTTTGCGTGCCTGTCGGCCCCAACTGTGGGCACTCGACGGATTGCCAAACTGCTCGGTCAGCCAAGGCCGCATCGCTTCCCAGACTTCGGGAAAAACCGGCGTAGTCGCGTTGGAATCGAGATAGATCAACGGCATTGCTGGGGAAACCTTCCGAGATAGATCTACGCGCAGGACAGGAGCCGACGACGCCAGTCGTCGGGTGTTCCTTCTGGAGCCGACGACGCCATTCGTCGGGGGGTTTTCCAATCCTTTCGTCGAGCGTCTCTGCAACACCCGCGAACTAGCGTCCGCGGCTCTTGTGCTGTCAGGAGCCGACGCCAGTCGTCGGGTCGGTTCGAGGCTGCCTATCATTCATTAAAGCAGATCGGTTCGGCCCAAGGAATCGTAGGTTGCTGGAGCGAAGGAAATCCAAGCGTATGCTGCTGTTCTACACCGACGTATTCGTACTGCCGCTCCCGGAAGGGCACACGTTTCCGATGGTGAAGTATCGGATGTTGCGGGAACGGGTGGTCACCTGTGGCTTGGTTCGGCCCGAGAATTTGTGCGTTCCGCCGGCCGCCGACGATGAGCAATTGGCCCGAGCGCACGATCGCGATTATCTGCAGCGGATGTGCCGAGGGCAAGTGACCGATGCCGAGATGCGCCGAATCGGTTTCCCCTGGTCGGAAGCGATGGTCGAACGCTCCCGGCGTTCCAGTGGCGCGACCATCGAGGCGTGCCGTGCTGCGCTGCGGGATGGGCTTGCGGTCAATTTGGCCGGCGGGACGCATCACGCTTTTCGCGATCATGGCGAGGGATATTGCTTGTTCAATGATTCGGTCGTCGCGGCCCGTTGTCTGCAAGCCGAGGGCCGAGTGCGTCGCGTGGTGGTATTGGATTGCGATGTCCACCAGGGCAACGGCACCGCGGCGATTTGCCGGTTCGATCCGACCATCTATACCTTTTCGATTCATGGGGCGAAGAACTATCCGCTGCGCAAAGAGCGCAGCGATTTGGACATCGAACTTCCCGATCGCACCGGCGATCAAGCGTATCTCGATGCGCTGGAACGCGGCCTGAAACGGGCATTGGAAGAAGCCCGTGCCGACTTGGCGATCTACCTTGCGGGGGCCGATCCGTATGAAGACGATCGCCTCGGCCGGCTGGCTGTCAGCAAAGCGGGGCTGATGGAACGCGATCGCCTGGTGTTCGAGCATTGCCAGCGTGCCGGTCTGCCCATGGCCATCACCATGGCCGGGGGCTACGCACGTTGTGTGGAAGACACCGTAGAAATCCAATGGAACACCGTTCGCCGAGCCATCGAAACCTATGCGGGTCGTTCGGCCTGCGCTCTGTAGCGAGCCGACGAACGATCTTTTTGGCCAGATCGGCTCGGGCAACTTGTGCCGTTAGTGGGTCAGATGGTAACCTGAAGAAAAGAACTGCCCCTGCGGTTGCTGCTAAGGAGCCACTGGTGACGCACCTACGCGACGTTTTCCCCCGACGGACCCCTCTAGGGCTGGGTTTGGTGTTGATCTTGGCTATGCCATGGACGAGTTTCGCCCAGCCGAAAGCGGAACCGAAAATCGATCCGTTGAATCTGAGGGTGCCCAAACCCGACGTGGCCGCTCACCTCGACTCGATGCGCAAAGCGGCTCTGCCGCTCAATCAGGCCGAGTTGGAAGAGATGGCCATCTGGCTAGTCTACCGTTTCGAGCAGCCCGAATATCGCAACCCCGACCTGACGCCCAAAAACGGCGGCTTCGCCAGATTACTCGACGACGCCTCACGGCAAATGATTATCCCCGGCAAACCGCCGTTTCTCAAACTCCGGGAAGAGCAAGTCGCCTACATCA
>CALEEC010000462.1 GCA_937949245.1 uncultured Gemmataceae bacterium
GCGCACGATACCACTACGTCGTTATCCCCGGGGCGGACGACTGCTGTGATGTCGAACTCGAACGGAGCGGCATGAAAGTCGTTATAACCGACAAATCGGCCGTTGACCCAAGCTCGGGTAATATAACTGGCGGCCCGGAAATGCAGCAGCACCCGTCGGCCGACCGGCACTTCCGGCAAGTTCAACTTCCGTCGATACCAACCGCCGTTCTCTTCGGGGTGTGCGTAGATACGGAAATAGCCGCTACCATCCCCGACGTTGGGCACCGAGACCGGACGCCAGCCGTTCTGGGGTAATCGGGCCAAGTCGCTCAGCGAACGAATGCCGTCCCAACCGCTGACCGGGGCCAACTGCCAACCGTCGCACAGGTCGATTCGCTGACGTGGTTCCGCTGATGAAGCCGAACTACTGACGACCGTCAACCCTACCCAAATAGCCAAAGCGAAGCGTATCACGTTGCTGCCTCCATCGATGAGAATCGAATCTCAAAGTCAGCCAAAGTCGGGGAGAGAAAGCCGCTGCCTTTCTCACTCACTCAGGAGTCCACTCCCGGCTGAGAAGGTGGAACTCGTCAACGGTACCGCGGAACGATTGGGCCAGGTGCCACAGCGTTCCGTCCACCTCGGCCGGATAGGGGTTGCCGAACGCGATGCGGCCGTGGGGGTAATACCACCCGAACGGGTGTTCGACATCGAGTTTGTCGTTGAGGTAGAACCGGGTCCGCTGGTGCTTGCGGCTGATGGTGATGGTCACATGCGTCCACTGATCCGCAGGGATCGGTGTACGGTTTTGCGTTAAGCCTCCCCCGATCGATAGACCGATCAGGCCGTTGCGTTGCAGCACGATCGAGTTGTCCGCCCGGTGGGCACTGCGATAAGTCGAGAAGATGATGCCACACGACTTCGCCAGTTCTCCCTCGGGCTTGATCCAGAAGTCGTAGGTGATTTCCTCAGTGGGGAGGCCGTAAGTGGAGTTGCCAGCATGGGCTTTGCCTCCGGGGAGATACAAGCCTTGATGGAAACGTCCGGGAGCGATGCGTGCCCCTTGGCGGGGGAGCAGGTCGAGTCCGCGGGGGCCGAAATCAAGCAGCCGATCCGGGTTCTTATCGTCCTCGAAGTGCCACAGTGCTAGCGTGGTGTCGCTCACCTGCGGCGCGTCAGCCGCGATTGCGTGCATGACAACCGAACCGGAACCGCCCAGATTGCTCAGCAACTGTGTCGCGTACTGCGACGCTCGGCGACGCAATTCCGCAGACGCAAACTCGGCATCCCACAGCAACTGATCGATCACAACCACCCCTTGGCCGACAGGAATTAGCGCTACGGCTCCCGGATCGGTCAGTACCCGTACCGAGTCTCCCGTGGCACGCACCGCGACCGAGACAATCGGTTGTCGGGCTACCACCAAGTCGAGGCCACCGCACTCGATCCAGTTCACATCGTAATGGCTGATGCCGGCCAATAGCGGATCGCTACCGGTCAGGTCGAGCCGATGGACGTTCTGCACCGCGACGGCTTGCAAGGGGACGTTGAGCTTCGCGGCCAACCCCGCGATTTGCTCCGCGGAGAGGCGATGCAGCAGCACCCGGCCGCCGCGGCGAGCGTATTCGAGCCATTGGGGCTGATTCAAGTAGTCGGCTCCGGCAGGGGAAGCGGCATTGACTACCAGAGCAGCGGCCGCGTCGAGCCGATCGGTCGTGGCGAACTGCCAAGGCGACAGATCCCAACCCACGGCGTACAGCGGACGGGTCGAGTCGGTGGCCCACAGCTTGCGTTGGGTCAGGTAGGTCAGGCAGCGATCCAACAGCCAAGCCGCGGCCGGTTCCCCGCGTTGGCCGGTTCCCAGGTCGCTGGCCATGGCTTCGGCCAACAGCAGCGAACAGAACAAAGCGCGACCCTGGCCTTGGCCTCCCGGAATTTCCAACAGCAACGCTTGGCTCAATCCCGAGGTGCCTTCTTGGTCGTAGTTGGCCGAATCGATCAGCGTGCGCGACGGGCCGGCAATCGGGCGGAGCAATGCCGACTCCGCGATCAGCAGATGCGGCATCCGCTTGCGGTACGGAATGCTGTCGAACTCGCCGGCGGCTCCCATCCAGTAGCGCAGTGCCGGTTGGGGCAGACCTTGGACGATCGGATGTTCCGGTCGACGCAGGTGCCCGATGGCCGCCGCTCGACCGCTAGGCCGTAGTTCGGTGCCTAAGAAGCTATTGGGCAAGCCACGGTCGGCTAGAATCAACGCCGTGCCTCCGTCGCGGATCCAGGCTTCCAGTTGCCGCCACTGACTCGGCGTCAGAATCACCCCTCGCGGCACGATTACCACGCGGTCTTTGTCCTTGGCCGGCAATTGAGCCGACACTTCCACGCGTAGCCCTTCACGCCGTTCAACCGACAGGCGGTCCCAACTGCCAGCCTGAGGCCACAGCACCACCGGTGCGAAGCGATCGAGCTTGGGTCGCGGCAACACTCCCAGATCGTGGCTATCGGTGTACAGGCTTCGGCCTTGGGCGTCTTGCAATTCTAAGTGCAACTGCCAGGCACGCGGCCGATCGCTGGCCGGCATTGCCAATTTCAGGTCGAAATCGCGATGCGTTACTGCGGGGAGCGTGAAATCCTGCTGACCTTGCACCAGCGTCTGCCCCTGTTCATCGCGGACCTGCCAACGCAGCCGGGCTTGCAGGTCGTAGAAGTGGTCGTTCATCAGAACCAACGGGCGGACGTAGGGTTCCCCGACCCAGGCTCCGCCGTTCCAGTCTTTGGGCGCGACGAGGGCCGGTTTCAAGGCTTTTTGGCCGAATTCGATCATCGCGGGGTCGTCGATGTATTTTCCTCCAGTTCGCGGCGGCACCTGGAAGAAACCGTAGCGATCGCCAAAACACATCAGCACCCCCCAATAAGGTTGCCGACGATGTTCGATCATCCCCATGTAGCAGGACATCGTCTGCCCCCAGGCCGACCAGTATGAACGGGTATCGCCGCCGCGATCGGGGCAGATGTAGGCTCTGTCACCGAACCACAATGCAGTACCCGACGAGAATCGCCCTTCGCACCATTCGTCATTGACCAACGGCCGATCGAAACGGTACGGATCTAACGTGTAGCCGTAGCCGATCCATTTGCGACAGCAGAAGGGGAAGATATTCTCGACTCCCAATTGCCATTGCGTCGGCAGATCCATCAAGTCCGCGGCTCCCAACATGGTGTAATCGTGGGCTTCGGTGACCGGCCGGGTCGGGTCGAGGCGTTGTGTGCGTCGAATCTTCTCGGCCAAGAATGGCGAACCGGGAGTGGGATTGTCGGGGCGCATCCCCCCTGCTTCATTGGCCACTCCCCAAATGGCCACGCTCGGATGATTCCGCGACAGCTTCACATAACGCAAATACATGTCGGTCAGAATGTCCCACGCGGCACGATCGGTAATGGAACCTCCTCCAGCTCCGATCGGGGCTTGCACCAGTAGCAACAGTCCCGCTTCGTCGGCGGCTTCGAGCACATATTGTTCCATCGCGTCCACATGCAGCCGCAGCGAGTTGATGTGCCGTTGCTTCATCCAACGATCCAGTACCTGACGTGCGTCGGCTTTACTAGAGTGGATGTGCTCGTAACGGGTGTAACCGTCACCGCGCATTACCAGTTTCTTGCCATTAAGTAGCAGATCGATCCCGCGAAGGACGATGTCGCGGAAACCAAAGCGGACCGTCGTGGTATCGCTGGGCATGCCGGTCTTGGCAGACGCAGCATCCCCGGCGTTCGCAGCGTTGGCAGGGTTGCCGGGGTTGGCCCCCTGTCCTGCATTCCCGGGGTTCGCAGTTGCCGCAGGGCGTAGTTCCACACGCAGATCGTACAGATAGGGATCGTGAGGCCACCACCAGCGAGGGTTGGGCCAATCGGCTTCGAGCGTCACGCTGCGCCGTTCGCCGACTTTGAGAAACACCTGTTCGGCAGGGAAACGCAATGCCGGCTCACCCCCCTCGGCAGGATGCACCGTCGCGGTCAGTTCGACCACGGCCAATGCGTTGGTGGTGTTGACCAACTCCACGTCGGCATACAAGCGTTTCTTGGCCGTGTTGGGCCGAACAAATACGTCGGCGACGTAGACTTCGGGGGGCAATTCGAGTCGAGCGCGTTGCCACAGCGAAATTTTCTTCATGTCCATGCCGACGATGCCGGCTTGGAAGACGTGAATGCCGGTCGCGTGCAATTGCGGATACTGGCTGTAGGTAGTCACGGCCAATTGCACGACATTGCGGCCGGGTTGGAGGGCGCGTCGCACGTCGAATTCGATCGGGGCATAGCCACTGATCGCCGAACCGCAGTCGATGCCGTTGACGTAGGCTCGCACGGCGAAGCCGACCGAGTCGAACTTCAACAAAGCTGTCCGTCGGCCGAGGTCCACCGGAAGGTCGATTTCGCGTACCAACCAAGCGGCCACCGCTTTGCCGTCGTGCCATTGGCCAGGGAAAGTGACTTTGCGCCAATCGGTAGGTCCGGGCTTGGCCGGCAGCGTTGGGGGGACCGAAGGAGGCTTGCCGAACGCTTTAGCATCGGCAAGCGGAAGCAGATACCATTCGCCCATCAGGTCGATTGTCGGGCGTGGGGCCGCTTGTGCCGTTAAGGCCGGCGCTCCCCACATTGTGGCCCCGACTAGCAGGGCCAACCACCAGTGGCATACACGATGCATCGCGAAACTCCGGGTGCGAACAACTATAATCCGATGAATGATCGGCAGAGGGAGTCGAGGTAGGATAGTCGGTGGGCGCAAGAAGGCTAAATCAATTCGGGAATCGGTCGTCCGCCGAGGCGTAGTTCCTCGACGATGGGCCGAGCACCTTGCCGCAACGCCGGTGGCTGGATTTCGCCATCGATGCCCAGGACATGGAAGATCGTGGCGAACAAATCTGCCGGGGAATACGGCGTGGTCGCGGGTTGTTCCGCTCGGGGGGTCGATTTGCCGACGACTTGCCCCATCTTCAACCCTCCGCCGATCAGCAGCAACGGGGTGAGCGGTGCCCAGTGATCGCGTCCGCCGGGAAGGCGGGTGTCAATCCGTGGATTTCGGCCAAACTCGCCGGTCATCACCAACAGGATTTTCTTGTCCAGTCCGCGGTCGTAAATGTCGTCGATGAAAGCAGCCAAGGCTTGGTCCAGCGGCGGACTGCATTTCTCGAACCCTTCTTTGACCGGGGGCGTTCCGTTGACATTGTGGTGGTCCCATCCGCCGTAGCCGATATTGACGATGCTGGCTCCCGCTTCGCACAACCGGCGTGCCAACAGCAAGCATTCGCCGATACGCGCCGAGCTATAAGGCGAGGTGCTGCTACCGTACTTCTCCCGCAGCCGAACGCTCTCTCGCGACAGATCGAAGGCCTTGGAGGCTTCATGGGTCAAAAACTGTATCGCTTGCTGACCAAACTGATCCATCCCTTCTGCGATGCCCGATTGGTCGATGTCGCGGCGCATCCGATCGAACGTCCGCATCAGTTGGCTGCGTTCTTGCAATTGTTCCGAGGAGATTCGCAGCAACAGATTGCTTTCGGTGCCACTGGGGTCAAACGGGGCGTAAGCCGAGCCAAGATAAGCCGGTCGATCGGCCCGGACGTTGCCGCCGAGTTTGACAAACGAAGGCATGCCGGTACGCGGATGATTCAGACCCCGGCGATAAGCGATCCGCGACCCCAGCGACGGGGCAATCTGCGGCTGATTGTTGTCGAATCCGGGGAAGTTGACCCCGGTGTTCACCCAGTGAGTGCCTCCACCGTGGCCGCTGTTGGAATGGGCAAAACTGCGCACCACAGCAATCCGATGTGCCCGAGCGGCCAATTGCGGAAACGTCCCGCCGAAGGTGATGCCCGGCAGACTGGTTTGTACCTCGCCGGTGGTGCTGCGAAATTCGACCGGCGCTTCCATCTTCGGATCAAACGTCTCGATCTGGCTGGGACCTCCGCCTAGCCAGAGCCAAATCACCGAGGTATCCTTCGGTAGCGTGGTCGGTGCCTGAGCCCGTGCCCGCCCCAGTTGCGCTGCGGTCAATCCTGTCAGCGCACAGGCTCCCCAACGGAGAAAATCGCGACGGCGTAGCCCGGCACAGGTCGGCGTTTGCCGGGGAAGAGTCAGTTCAAACATGGTCGATTCCTCGGAACAGAGCCACCCATAGAGTGAATCACCAGGGCGAATTG
>CALEEC010000463.1 GCA_937949245.1 uncultured Gemmataceae bacterium
CGTTGCTCCAGCGGATCGCTTGCCGCACAGCGCGGCTTGCTTACCCGTTGGCGCAGCGTTCGGTAAAAAGATGCCGAACAGTTGGCCCGGCGCGGGAAGTCGCCCAGAAAAACCAGGGTTTGCGAAGAAAAGAAAATTTTGTAAGTGTTCGGCAATTCCTGCCGAACGATCGAACACCGAACACCGAACGGCTGCTATTTTGAATCGGCGTCTTAGTCGTCAGGTGCGGCCAGGTCGGATGACGCGTCGCCCAGCAGGTGATAGGGGGCGAATTCGTCGTTTAGCAGCTTGAGGGCCGCCACCAGTTTGCCAGGGTCTCGGCAGAGAGCCTTGTACTTCCCATACCCCTTGAACCGGTCGCGGAAGAACGCGGAAGCTGTCGATGGGGAAACGCCCACCGCCCTGGCCAACTCATTGTTTCCGATGGGTTCTTGGTTCAGGCATCCGTTGTCGGCATACCGATGATGCCGGGTTAAAGCCGCGATGAGTTTTGCTCGGGTCTCGCCATTCACGTCGCTACGTTTCCGCGTACTAGTGGTGCGGGGCGTGCGGTCGGTCGTGGCGGTTTCTGCGACGATTCGCCACGGCATCATGAGGGCTTCGAGGTCGCTGGGGTTGGGCAGTTCGTTTCGCCAGTCGGCCAGTGTGACGCGCCGCGCAGTTTCGGCGTATTCGTGCGGTGTCGGCCACCCGGAAACGACCCAGCCGTGGATCGCTGCCGCGCGAATCAGGGCCTCGTAACCTTCCAGGTCCAGCACAACGGAAGGGGGTTCACCCCGCACCAAACGGCTTTGATACTCGGTGAGTCGTTCCGAAGCCCACTGGACCAAGGCGTCGCGGGTCGCCAGCGCGGCTACCTGCCGTCGCACTGCCTCGACTGCGACGCTTCGTTCCGCTTCGGCAGCTGCCTTCCGATCAAGATAGGCTTGGTGTTCCGCTTCGATTTCGGGGGAATGGCCCCCGTCGGTGAAGTGTGGCATGACGTCCCCTTGCTGTGGGCGGGCCGACGCGGCCGAACCGACGCAAGGGGTCATCGGCGGCCGCGGTCAGCTTTCAGCGGGCAGCTACCCCACTGTTCCCGACCGGATTATATCGCGGCCGGCCTACTGCTCGGAAGCCCCGTTGCCCTGCGGCATCATCACGGCCGCGACGAATTCGACGGTCCGTAACTTTCGGCAGTCGGGACACAGCAACCGCAGCGGCGGCGAGACAACGTGGCGTTCGGCAATCACCATGCCGGGGTCGGGTGCAGGCGAAGGGGGTGGCGGGCACTTGCAGTCGCCGCCGTCAGCTAGTCGGGCTTCGATCTTGTTCAAGCGTTGCAGCAGTGTTCGCATGGGCTAACCTCGATTCGATGATGTCGATGCGTTCTTCTAGCTCGGTCATAACGACCGCCTTCAGGCCATGATCCAGCAATGCAACAGCAGCTTTCAGCCGGATGGCTTCGTTTGGCGACTCCAAGAGTTTGCCCAACACGTCGGCCGCAGCGTTCATGCGATCAGCCAGACGGCCAACGGCCCCAGCCAGGAGTTCGCGCCGCATCGCGGCCACGAACCGCCGAAACTCGGGGCGTGCGGCGCGTCGGCGAGCGGTCCGTTCATCTATGCCGAGGGCGTCCGCAGCCGCTTTATAAGTGAACCCGGCGGCCAACTTCGCAGCTAAGGCATCGTCGATGTTCTTTCGTGCGGGCATCTTCCACTCCGGACAACGGCGGTCAAGTTCGGTCGTTTTTATGGCATTCTACCATCGCCAGGATGGCGGCCTTGATGTGCGCGGGCAGCGTCGGCCAGGCGTCGATCAGTGCGGCCAAGTCGGGGTCCAGTGCGCCGGATTCTGCGCCGCCCGTTACGAGAAGCGCTGTTTTTCTCGGGTTTTCTTGGGGGGGTTCAATTCCCGGCACCTCCATTGCCCCCCCACTTTGCATTTTCTGGCTATCGCCAAAACCCGGCAACTGGCGTTGCTGGCTCCTGGTTCAGCTCTAGAACCAGCGTGTTTTTCGAGTTTCGGCGGATTCCGCTTGCGGTTTTGGGGGCGGTGGATACACTCGAAGGTAGTAAATTCCGTCTCCCTCATGATCGCCCGTTGGAATCGGAAAATGACCAGTCTTTCCGATGCGCAACTGTTGACTCGTTTTCATGCAGGGGATGAGTACGCGCTCGAGGCTTTGTTTGAACGCTACGAATCGACCATCTTCCACTTCCTCCTTGGCATTCTCCGCGATCATCACACAGCGGAAGACGTATTGCAGAACACCTTCATCCAAGCCTTGCAAAACACAGGAAAAATTCGCGAAGGAGGCTTCCGCTCTTGGCTCTTTGCGGTCGCTTATCAGCAAGCGATGGAAGCAAAACGACGCCAAAAACGCCTGCCGAGGTTCGCGGAAAACTCCGGGCAAGACGTCTCGGAGTCTGGCCCCTCGCCGATCGAAGAGGCCGAACGACACGAAGAAGCAGGTAAAATCCGGGAACTGCTCGATCAACTGCCTGCAGTGCAACGCCAAGTGATTCACGCGCGGATCTATGAAGGCAAACGCTTCCGCGAGATAGCCGACGCCATGGGCGCACCACTCAACACTACTTTGGCCCGTATGCACGACGGCTTAAGGAACCTTCGTATCCTTTGGGAGCAACGCCATGCTTGAAGACCGTTCCTCCCGATTTTCGAATGATCTGTTGCGCGAAGCGATGCTCTACGCGGCCGGGGAACTGGATCGCCCCACGACGGCGGCCTTTGAAGCCCGATTGGCCAACGATCAAGCCGCCCGGGAAGCCTTGGCTGAGGCCGTCCGCTTGACGACAGCATTGTTTGCCCCCCAAAATGCCCAGCCGAATCGAGCGTATCGTCGGGTGGTTCGGCAAAAATTGGGGTTGGCCTACATCCGCGAACTGCAAAGACGACAACGGTTCTGGCAACATACCTCGGCGGCTTTGGCCGCCCTGTCGGCGGTACTGCTGCTGGTGGTGCAGTTTTGGTCGAAATCGCTGGAAAAGTCGGCGGCCGAATCGTTCGTTCAAGCGATTCCTGAACTGGATCGCTTAGTGCTGCCCACCGTCTCTCCGATCGAACCGCTGACCATGGCATCACGCTCACTCCCCGCGAATACTCCCCCCGCGCCCCCCAAAGCTGATGCCGTGGATCGGTTGTTGGCCGACCCCAACGCGGCCGTGATCTGGGCGAAAATCCCTTGGAGTGGGCATATCGAGAAGGCAACCCAGCAGAAACAACGCCGGCTTCAGTGGCAACAACGGATGCGTTCCTGCGATGGAAGCGATGCCGAGTTGAAAGACTCTCCCAGCGAACCATCGGAAAGCTGAGATGTATCGATGATCGCTTTCGTCAGATCTGTTCTTTCTGTGGGACTGATCGTGGCTGTAGTCGGATGGGCCACGACGGTGGCGGAGCCAGCGTGGTCGCAAACGTCGGCCAAGAATGCGACGACGCCGCAGTTGCCCCGCTTCACCGAAGAACGCGAAGCAGCGGCCTTGCATTTCGTCCGTAAACATGCCCCCGAACTAGTGTCCCTCCTCGACGAGTTGAAAAAACAGCATCCCGCTTTGTATCTGCACCGCATACGAGAAATCTTCGCTTTCACGGAGATGCTCGCCGACTTGCAAGACGATCCGAGCCGATACGATGTCGAGTTGAAGTTGTGGAAAGCCGAAGCACGCACGCAGATTCTCTTGACGGGAATCGCGGTGTGTCGCACCGAAGCCGAACGCAAGCCGCTCGAACGGCAATTGCGGGAGTCGATCCGCGAGCAAATTCGCTTGGAAATCCTCGCCTTGGAATTGACCGCCGAAGAACTCAGCCGCGATCTGGAAGAAACCAAACAAGCCATCGACAAAGCCCGCCTCACCTTCGATCGCACGGTGCAGGAACGCTTCGATCGACTGATGGAACGTGTGCGCAAATCGAGCAAATCCATTCCGTAACTCTTTTGGAGTAAGGGCGATGCGTTGGTGCGCTACCTGGGTGGCCTGGTGGATTTTTGCTTCGGTCGGCTGGAGTGCGGAACGTCTGAACGTGCTCATGATTGCCGCGGACGATCTGCGCTGCGACCTCGGGTGTTACGGGGGACCTGCTAAGACGCCGAATCTCGATCGGTTGGCTCAACGGGGAGTCCGGTTCGCGCGGGCGTATTGTCAGCAGGCGTTGTGCAACCCTTCGCGGTCATCGCTCTTGACCGGCCGACGCCCCGATACGCTGCACCTGTGGCACAATGGCACGCACTTCCGCGAACACAATCCCCACGTGGAGACGCTGCCCGGATGGTTCAAGCAAGCCGGCTATCACACGCGATGCGTCGGCAAAATCTTCCACAATTGGCACACCACGCCCAAAGGCGACCGCGACTCTTGGAGTGCCGAAGAATTTTTGCATTACGCTCATCACGGGAGCGATTTACCGCAACTGACGGGACCGTATCCCCCTAACCACGCTTCCGACTCCCCTCGCCGGTATGGCAAAGCACCGTTGTGCGAATGCCGCGACGTTCCCGACTCGGCCTACTTCGATGGCCGGATCGCCGATGAGGCGGTGCGCGTGTTGCGGCAAGTGAAAGACCGACCGTTCTTCCTGGCCGTGGGGTTCTGGAAGCCGCATGCCCCGTTCAACGCGCCGAAGAAATACTGGGATCTCTACGATCGTGCCCAACTTCCCCCGCTCGACCCGCGTCGGCCAAACAAAGCCCCCGAAGTGGCATTTCACGACGGTCGCGAACTTCGCGGCATACCTCCTCAGGCGATCGATTTTTCGCCGCAGCAAATCGCCGAGATTCGCCACGGCTACTTGGCCTGCATTAGCTATATGGATGCACAGATCGGCAAAGTCCTGGCCGAACTCGAAGCCTTGCAACTGACCGAACGCACGATCATCGTGTTTTTCAGCGATCACGGCTATCACCTGGGCGAACTAGGGTTGTGGGCGAAAACCTCGAACTTTGAACGCGATGCTCGCGTTCCGCTGTTGTTGGTTCCGCCCCGGTGTCCGCAAGCGGGAAAGGTGGCCACGGCTCCGGTCGAATTGCTTGACCTGTTCCCGACTTTGTGCGATTTGGCCCAACTTCAACCGCCCTCGGGGTTGGAAGGCGTGTCGCTGAAACCGACGCTGCACGATGTCAAGCAAGCGCCTAAGTCGATCGCGTTCACCCAGCATCCTCGCCCGGCCTACTTCGATCGCACACCGCATGGCGTGCCCGAGGTCATGGGCTACAGCATACGGACGGCCAAAGTGCGTTACACCGAATGGCGCGATTGGCAGACGGGGAAGGTGGTAGCGCGAGAGCTTTACTTAGCCGAAGTTACGGAAGCTGAGTCGGGCAATCGCATCGAACAGATCGACGCGAACGATCCACATTTCGTCGAAGCGAAGACCGCGTTGCATCGACAGTTTCCGCCACAGATTGCCCCCGCGGCACGCTAAATTCGGGCTTGGCAGACATGGGTTGTTCCCGAGGACGGATTTCGGTTGTACCAATAGCCTTAGGCGATCCGTGTCTTCGGGAGAATGCCCGATGAAACCGCCCATCCGCGTCGGTGCGGTCAACTACCTGAACACGAAACCGCTGATCGAAGGCTTGGCCGAGTATGGGCCGAACCTCGATCTGCTGCTCGATTTGCCCTCGCGTTTGGCCGATCGCTTGGCCGAAGGCGAATTAGACGTGGCACTGATTCCCGTCATCGAACTGTTTCGCGGCGACCGCTACCGAGTCATTCCGAATATTGCGATCGCTTCGCAGGGGCCGGTGCTGAGCGTGACGCTATTCAGTCGCGTGCCATGGTCACAGATTCGCACTGTGGCTTTGGATGTCGGTTCCCGTACCAGTGCCGCATTGACGCAAGTCTTGCTGCGCAAACGCTATGGCATCACGCCGCAAATACGGCCTTTACCGCTAGAGACTCCGGCGGATGACCTAGACACCGATGCTGTTTTGTTGATCGGCGATCGGGCCATGCGTGCCTGTTTGCCCGGTTACGAGTATGCGTTCGACCTGGGGCAAGAGTGGTACGATTGGACCGGGCTTTCGTTCGTCTTTGCGGTCTGGGCGGTGCGGCCGGGGGTTGATCTCGACGGGGTCGATCTGGCATTGCAGTGGGCCAAGCAACGCGGTCGGCAACGGGTCGGGGCCATCGCGCAGCGCGAAGCTCCGCTGTTGGGGCTGGACGCGGGCTTCTGTCGGCGTTATCTGGAGACAATCATTCACTACGACTTGGGGCCACGCGAGTGGGCAGGATTGCGGCAATTCCAAGTCTACGCCGTCGAACTTGGCTTAGCTCCTCCCCTGGAAGTCATCCCTTGGTATGAGACACCGCGGCGGACTGCCATACCTTGTTAACGGTCGTCGCGGAGGAAGCATCTGCTTCCCCACGAATGCAGAGCTTCGTCTGCTGGATGTCCTTCCCGCTTCAGTCCTTCGGAGGAAGCCCGATGCCTCACCTGTGGGCAGCAGAACATCGACGCACAACGCTGCTTTGCTTCCTGGCCGCGATCGTGGCACTGTTCGTGGCCCAAATTCCCAACGACACCCGGAGTGAGTGGTTCCGATCATTGACACGTCCCGACGTGCTGCCGCGGGAACTGGAACGCAAAATCGGCCTGATCTGGACGACCCTGTTCCTGCTGGCCGGCTGGGCCAACGCTAGTGGTTTGGCTTCCGAACGATCGCGAAGTTGGAAGACGGCTCTATTAGGGCTGACGCTGCTAGCGTTGCTATGCAATTTCGCTTACACCTACACCTTCACCTACCAGCACGATTTGCGGACCGCGACGTTCATTGCCGCGGCCCTGGCCGGGGTGGCTTATACGGCTGTCGGCTTAGGGATCGCGGGACGGGTGTGGAGCGTGGTCATCGGCTTTTTGCCTCATGCGTTGTGGGTGACCTTTGCAACGTATGTCACCTATCAGATGGATCTACTCAACTCGTGAGCGTAACCCCCTGCGCGTTTCGCGACTCGTGCCACACGGGCTTTGGCACTTGGACCAACTCGTGCCGCGCGGGCTTCGGCAGGCAAGTTGAACCAATTCAACTCCCCTTGTTCGGCCGAGCAAGCGGAATTCCCGGGCGTTTCGCGACTCAGATGCCGTCCCCTCTCTACCATAGATTAAGAGAGGTCCGCCTGCTCCTTTGTGTCGGAGGTTGCCGTGGAAACTGTACTTCCTGCCCCCACCGTGATGAGTTGCGGCTGGAATTTCGACAACAGCTATGCCCGCTTGCCGGAGGTATTCTACACCCCAGCTCGACCGGCGAAGTTTCCGGCACCCAAGTTGACGATCGTCAATCATCGTCTCGCGGAGATGTTGGGGTTGGACTTTCGCCACTGCTCCGATGCGGAATTGGCCGATCTGTTTACCGGACAAATACTTCCGCCTGGAGCCGAACCGATTGCCCAGGCTTACGCCGGGCATCAG
>CALEEC010000464.1 GCA_937949245.1 uncultured Gemmataceae bacterium
CGGAGTCCCTTGAGCGATGAGGATCTGAGATTTGACGATGTCCAATCCGGTGATTTGTTCAGTGACGGTATGTTCGACCTGAATGCGCGGATTGACTTCGATGAAATAATACTCGCTGGTGTCGGCATCGACGAGAAATTCCACCGTACTGGCATTGTCGATACCAACGGCACGGCCAATTTTTAGCGCGGCGTCCCAAATGGCTTGGCGAGTGGCTTCGGGAAGATTGCGAGCCGGGGCCATTTCGACGATTTTCTGATGCCGCCGTTGCAACGAACAATCGCGTTCAAACAGGTGAACCAATCCGCCGTGCCGATCGCCGAGCAATTGCACTTCGATATGCCGGGCGCGACGGACCAGTTTTTCGAGGAAGACATCAGCCACCCCGAAGGCAGCTCCGGCTTCTCGTTGGGCCGACTCGATCGCGGCAAGCAATTGATCGGGCGAAAGCACGGCACGCATGCCACGCCCCCCTCCTCCCATAGAAGCCTTGACCATCACCGGATAACCGAGCCGTTCGGCGATCTCGACCGCTTCGGCCGGCTGACGAATTGGTTCCTCGGAACCCGAAAGGACCGGCACCCCCGCTTGCCGAGCAATCTTCCGCGCCGCGACTTTGTCGCCCAACGCCTCGAGGATCTCGGGACGTGGACCAACAAAAATGATGTCGGCTTCAGCACAAGCACGAGCAAAATGCGCGTTTTCGGACAAAAAACCATAGCCGGGATGAATGGCATCAACGCCGATATCCTTGGCCAGAGCAATGATTCCGGAGATGTCGAGATACGCCCGAATCGGCTCACCGGGTTTGCCGACGCGGTAGGCTTCATCGGCTTTGAACCGGTGCAAGGCAAAACGATCTTCATGCGAATAGATGGCAACGGTGCGAATGCCTAACTCGTGAGCGGAGCGAAACACACGAATAGCGATTTCGCTGCGGTTGGCTACCAACAATTTGCGGATCGGTCGAAGCGGCAGAGACATCGCTAACACCTCGGGGGGAGATTCGCTATCTTCTTATCCGATTAGTTATGGGTTCTCACCGAGGTGGAAAGAAGGAATAGCAAAATCGCCGGAAAAGATCGTGGGCGGGTTCGGTCTTTCTGCACATCATCCTGACCTGCCATGCGTCGAAGAAACGGCAACAGCTTTGAAAAGAGGGGATCTTTCGCGGGGAGTCGTTGGATGAATGCTTCGGGGAAAGCAACCCTCGTCCCCCGATCAACGCAAATGGCAAGGAAGAATGCACCCCGGTATAAGGAAAAGGATGGTCGAGATGCGATGGTGGGCAGACTGCGGTAAAACGGGATGGTCGAGGTGCGATGGATGAGACAGGGATTGCTAAATCCGTTCCTTCTGTTCAAGTGAAACACCTCGGGGTTGTAATCCACGAGGTGTTTCTGATATCGAAAAGCTGTGTAGATATACCTCACTTCACAATATAAGTTCCATAAAGCGGAACTGTGATTTCCTTATTCTCTTCCAAGTCCGTGAGAATGCGAATCTTGGTATCAAGTTTTTTGGCCGACGACGGTTGTAAGACGAGGTTGAGTACCTGGGTTGCCTTCGATTCATTAGCGATTGGTTTGACCCGAATCGAAGTTTCATCCCCGCGAACATCGAGAATCTTGAACGGTTTCTCGGCATGGACGATCAGTTTGCGTTCCGCCGATTCGCCTACCACCACTTCGCCGACTTGCAGACTGGAGGGGGTGACCGTAACTGACGAGTCCACTTGCACCACGAGCGGAACCCGTATGCGACCCAAGCTGGGGTCGGATGTCGTTACCCAAATGTCGGTGAACCACTTACCGACGGGCAGATCCTTGCTCGTTTTCGCCGTCAGTTCGTAGGCCGTTTCGCCAGGTTGTCCAGTGACAGGGTGAGCCGTAGCGCTGACGAAAGAGCTTTCCGTCTCGACCTTAACAATTTTCGTAGGCTGACCATTGTAGAAACTTAATCGCACAGAGCCAGTAGATTCGGAGCCTTTGCGGACTTTGGGCAAATTCAACGTGTCGGGATAGATCGAAAAGTCGTCGCGTTCAAAGGCACGCACCTGTAAGGTCAGTTCTTGGAAAGTGGGGTGCACCAGTTGAACGTAGATAGTGACCGATTTGTGCCCGGTGAAGCGGCGGGTGTCCATGTAGGCGATCACCACCGTCGATTCTCCTGGCACTAGGGTCGTTTTGGCCACGGAAGCACTGACGCAACCGCACGAAACTCGTGCTCCACCAATTTGGATAGTTTGTTGCGTCGGGTTCGTCAATTGGAAGTAGTGGACCAGCATTGGCCCCCGTGGAACCGTACCGAAATCTTTGACCCGCTCGCTGAAGTAGCTCAGTTCACCTTGCGCGTATGTCGTACCGGTGATAACGAGCAGTGCCATCAGGGCGAATGTACGCCGAGACATTGTCTTTCCTTTCGACCGTAGGAACCGTGTGGACTCGATCGTGCATCGAGTGATGGAACAACGCTCATGAGTCCGACCACGATTCATGAGACACTTCAAATATGCACGGCCTCTAGGAAATTGTAAACCAACCTCCTAGCGAACTCCAAAATATCGAGGTCGAGGAGTCCGAATAAACAATTAGAGAGTCAAACCTTATGTGGTGGGAAAACTTAATCGTGGGCTAAAACGGCAGCGATCACTTTTCTGGCACCGCCGCGTTTCAAAACTTGCTCTGCTTCATGGCAGGTACTGCCCGTGGTGAGTACGTCATCTATCAGCAAGATCGTTTTTTCCTGGATCTTGGCATGAGGCGACAGGGCAAAGATGCCTTTCACATTGGCTCGGCGTTGTGCGACTGTACGGGTCGTTTGCGGTGGACAGGATCGGATACGGCGGAGAGCGTAAGGTTGGTGCGGAAGGTGCAGGCGAGCGGCCAGCCCTGCGGCAAGGACCGCGGCTTGATTGAAGCCACGCCGCAGACGACGCAACCAATGCAGGGGAACTGGAACAATCACATCGGGCTGAAGT